>NZ_JAYGHG010000009.1:0-153335 GCF_034931085.1 Nodularia harveyana UHCC-0300
TTGTGCATGGCTCAGATTACTGGGGTATGCTTTACTCATGTTACTCTCTCGGTGCTGTTTATTATCTATTCACAGCGTATACTGAGAGAGCTTTTTTACAACCTGAGCGACTTTTCAAACAACCTCTGAGTAGCATTACTAGCTAATAGCGGTCTATTAAAATCAACATCTCCGCGATAAACTCGCAGTGCTAAACGATAACCCTCATCGGCTGTACCGTTATTTCCACCCACAATAATTTGCCGGGCTTGAATGTAAAACTCCTCAGATGGGCTTTGTGAGTTACAAGCAGCCAAACTAGTATGGCAAATGCTCTCATCTGGTTTTACCAGATACAAATTAGTGGCATTTGTCGGTACTGGCATAGTTTGCAGGGTAATTAAATTCTCTTGCAGCTGTCTAGGGTCATCTTCAGTGGCTGCGGGTAATTCAATTTTGTTCGCTGCATTGTATTCTCCCGGTGCGTCAATTAAGCGAGTTCTCAAACTATCAATGAATGTATTTGTAGCTTGACTTGCTTTTTCCATGCGTTTAGACTGCACACGGGTAGCTGTTGACATCACCAGCACCGGAGATATGGCTGCCAATAAAATGGCAACTACGACTATCGCTAAGAGTGACTCAATAATCGTAAAACCAGAATCACCGGCGGATGAAGTTGTTAGTTTTGGTTTGAGTTTAATCATGACTGATCACCAGATTCTGAGATTTATGAACATTGATATTGACTATCATCTCCCGTAGCGGAGTAATCACCTTCAGCTGTTTCACCACATAATAATGTCTTGATCCAGGGGTCATCTCGACCAACTTCCCGGAAGTATTCATCTGGTAAATCAGGTGGTGTAATTACCAGTTTTTGAGCAAATAAGTCAGGTGATTGCGACAACAGTGCCACATCATAACCCCACAGTCTATTAGGAGGATCGTAACCAGTAGCAGTACCTGAACCAATTCCACCAGCATTCAGCCCGATAGCGTAATTGAGTTCATTAGTATTTCTCAAAGCGGTAGTGAAAGAACCTGTAGCATAGGCGCTCTTTTTCACCTGCATGAAAGCACCGCTAATCCTAGCGCCAGCATCCCAGTGTTCCATAAAGCGGACAAAATTATGCAAACCACCATTATCTTCAACATTATTATTGCCAGCACGGGCAGGGTTATCTCCCGCAGCCACAATTAAGTTGAAAGTATTATCATTAGTCACCCGTTGTAACCAGTTATCTCCGGCCTGCACCCGGGCATTGTTAGTTGGATCAGTAGCAGTAGCACGAGGGTTTTTGATTTGTAATATGGGGTTCAGTGCTGTGATGTTACCACTTCCATTGATCACGGGGTTTAACCAAGGAATCGATCCATCTCCACTGTCTTGTAAATCTGGTGGTAACTGTTGAAGTTGAAGATTACCCACCACACTTCTATCTGAACCTAATGGGAACCTCCGAATTCTGCCATCGCTAGCAGATGCCCAAACTTCTGGAGGGTTAACTAATCTTCCATTCTGTTGACGTACCAAAGCCAGCCGTCTAATCACATTATCCCCAGCAAAGCAGTTACCATTGCCAGGACTGGTATTTACATTATTCTGCCATGTCTGTGGATCTTGAAAAACAAAACCAGTTTTAATTCTGTTAGATACATTATTTGGGTTGTTGGGTGGGACGATACCAGATTGGTCACCTTCAGCAGCACCATGCAAAAACCCATTGGCTGGGCCCATAATACCATTTGGGTTACAGGAGTTGCTGACTTGAATCCTCCAGTTGAGAGGGTCGCTGCAATAACTTGCTTCAGTTTCCCCAGGAGGTATAACGCAAGCCTCTGTTAAATAGCCTCCTTGTTTTACCTTCAGGTTGATAGGTGTAACAAAGTTATTTAAGTAGGAACTGAAGTATCCAGGTCTGGAATTTGCATTATTAGGATCACGCCAGTTCGCTTCTGTGACGTAGTTATTAAACGCTGAAAAGTCGCCTGTTATCCCTGAAGGAATACTGGCAAAATCAGGATCAGAGTATTGATCACTCCAATCATAGTCACCCTGATCACGGAATCCTTCTTGAAAATTTCCAGAAAGTAAAGTAACAACATCCGCTAATACAGTAGCAGGTCGCCATTCATCACCCACAGTACAATCCGGGAGTCTGGGGTCATTTCTTCGACAAGCAAAATTAGGGTTCAGCGTAGTGCGATTGTAGAAATTACTCCAATTATCGTTTAGTGTTTGGTTGAACTCTTGTTGGGTATGTCTATTAAAGTTGCCTTTAACATAGGCTGGTAAGTTTGTTGCTAAGATCAACCCTTTTTCCGCATCTCGGTAATTTTGTTGCCGCCACAGCCTTTCACCATTAACCAGCATAATAGCGTTAGGACGACGAGTGGGATCGAGTATGTAGTCTAAAGCGCTGATTGCTGGGTTAGTATCGCTCCTATCGCGCAATGCGTCATCACGAGTCGCATAGATCAAACCACTATTGGGTAGTAAATATTCTTGGCTTGCTGCTGGTCCAGGACCGATGGGTGTAGTCCGAAGTAGGTTTAAGTCTAGGACAGTAGCTCGCGTTTCAATCATTTGTCTGTCCTTAATGGGCAGATCATAGACAGTATTAGCATTCCTACTATTTTGCCTAACTTCCCTGTGGGCTAAGAAAGTTGTTTCTCTGATTGCACCATGAGGAATAGGGGGATTAGTGGTAACAGGTCGGAAACTACCTGCGTTATATCTGATTTCCAGAGCGCAGATTTGAGCATCAAGAGCCGATTGCTCCGCAAGAGTACGATTGGCTGGTGCTTTTGCTAAGGCTCTCGCTAGTAGTCCACCATCTAGTAAACGTGCTTGGTCTGGGTTTTGTCCTGGTTCTGGTGGATATCTTAATTGAGACTCATATTCTAGTAATGGCCGATAGATGGGGGCTGCTTCCAGTGTCCGAGGTGGTGGATAAACTATACCGTTATTAGATAGACCATTAGCATTGTTAGGAATACCTGCCGCCACGGGTAAATTGTAGGTAGCATTGAAGCCAGTAAAGCTGTTTCCATTGCTAGCTGTAGTTTCGCTAGTGGGAACATAAAAACTACTTACACAAGCTATAGGACGAGGATTCTGTTGATTATATTCATTAGCTTTGTAGTGATAAACTGCCGTCGCCCGCATCTGCAAAAATGGAGTCTCGTTTTGTTCGTCTCTATCTGTTGTGGCGGGGTCATCCATCATCTCACGCCATTTATATGTGATGCGTGAAGGGTCTCTATCTGGGTCTGTAATCAGACCTGCATACATCCAATATGGTCGAATCCTTCCAGGCTGAGTTACCATATCATCGACGACTTCTCTACCCTCTAATCCTGGCGGTAGTGGGGCTTGGGGTACTGGGTTTGTATCTGGCCAAACGTTTTTGATGCTGTCAATGAAACGCCAGGGTAAGCCCTCTTCATGTAAATAAATCCCCGCACCGGTAATGACTCGCAAACCACCAACAGGGTCTGTGGGGTCTCCGGGGACTCTGGCTGCGTCTAGTTCCCATTCTCCATCCCGGCCTGTAGAACCCACATCAGCTAATGTTTGCACTGTAGAACGTCGGAAGCGACCTTCAGTAGTACCGGTTGGCTGATTCCATCTGACGTTGGCAAGTGCTTGAGTATCGTCAAAACCAGGGCCAACAAACCTCTCTTTAGTGTTATCCCACCAGAGTTCGGGTAAGTTGTTACCTACTATCACCCTGTCGCCCAACTCGGCTTCTCTTCCACCATTGTCCCTGATTTCATCTGGGGATGAGGCTTTGGGTTCTAGGGATGCACCATTGATCCTGAGTGTTAACCGAGTGTAGCTAGCGCCGTTTGTGCCATTTGTGGGATCAGTAGGATAAATCCATCTATCATTAGGACGCAAACTTTCACCGTCACCCTGAAGCAGTGGGCTAGGAGAGGGGTCGGTGCCATTAAACGCAACTTCTCTATAAGGTACGCGACGGGTGCGCCTCTTAAAATAAAGTTCTAGTTGTTCCCGACGAAATTCATCAATTTCTTCTGATGTATAACTTGCTAAACCTAAATCTTGCTGGCGCTTTTCAATCCCTTGTCTGACTTCAGATGGGTCACTAGTTGGAGCGTTACTGAACTGAGCGTCGACTAGTCTTTCAATGCGATCTTCATAGGCCAGGTTATTATAGGCTATCTCTCCTGGGGATTGAGTAGCTGAGTATTCAAAATCTTTAACGATAACAGGATCAGTTTTACCATTGAATAAATGAACTTTCGGTATTCTGTTTGTGCTATGGCTACCTGCTCCAGTGTTACCCATTGCTAAGTTACCACCAACAAAGATTTTGGCATTTCTAGCTTCGTAGTAACAAGAATCTTTAGCACTCACTTGGTGCATTGTGATCTGTCCATTATTCTGCCCAGCAGCCAGGAGGTTGCTGTTAGTGAAGATTGCCCCATTTAAGTTAAAAGCGGGACCAGGGGTAAGTATGATGTCATCTTCATAAACAACAGCATTATTGTTTGGTGGTATTTGTAGCCTGTCTTGCTGATACTCTAGGGCGGCTATAGACTTGTTACCTTGGTACTCTTCGTAGTTACCTGCATCTGTCGCCGGAATTGAGGCATCTATGTCTGTAATTGGTACTGTGGCTGTATAAACGAAAAAGGATTTTCTTAACTCGTTATTTTGTTTAATCCAACCTGTGTTACCTACTAGAATAGCGCTTGTACCATCACCACAGACGGGATCTAGGTTCCCTTGGCTCATGGGTGGGGTTCTGGCTTCTAAAGGAGTTCTGGCACGGCTATATTGATTGTCTGCCACTGGGGGAGTTCTAAAATAAATCCCATACAGTGTGTAACTATCAAATTTGCCGTTGTTGTCGGTATCAATGGGAAATCGCCAAGCGGTTCTTAACTCCTGATTTATGGCACCTTGTGTATAGGTGAGTTTCAGTGGTGTTTCGTCACCAAAGGTATATTCAGGCAAACTACCTGTGAGCAGTTCATATAATGCTTCATCAGTTGGTGTTGCCCTGGGTAAGCGTTTATCTTCAAAAAGTTTGCTTAATTTGGCTCTACCTCGATCAATTGCGGGAGTTGCAGCACTCAATACAGCTTGATTAACACGGACGTTACTGGCATTTTGCGCCCTGTCATAGGATCTGTAAAGAATTGCGGTTGTCAAGAGAACTGCAACTATTGACACCATTGCCACTGTGGGCAAAACAAAGCCCGCATTTGCAGAACTTCTCCGTTTTTTGGTGACGAACAAGGTTCGCACTAGCCAAACGAGTTTCTTTTTGATTGCAGAGATAAAATTCTTGCTAATTTTAGGGAAGTTTTTTTTTATGTTCTTGACTAGATGGCGTTTTCTGGACATGGCTGCTTTCCTGTCAAGTGATTTGTAAGGTTAATTCGTTTTTTCATTAGATTAATGGATTGTGCCTATTTAATGGATTTGCAGGCATTATTGGCAATTTTATTCACAATTTATTACCCTGTCTAACTAACTCCTCTGTAACTACCTCATAAAAACTTCATCAATGCTTGTGTCAGTTATATCATTTATAAAGTTTTTAGTTTTGAAGGAAAATACTGATTTTATGACAATTGCTTCACGGAGTAGAAAGTTAATAACTACGTGATGTTACTTAAAACTGACAAGTCTGGCTTTTCATGGGCTTTAAGTTTACCAAGGTACAGTCAGTCAATTTAACTTATATTACCCACTTATGAGACAAAAACTATCACATAAGGCAAACTCAAAGTGCTGTTCCCTGCCATAACTAATGAAAATTGAAAACCTCCCGCTAGTGGGGAGGTTACTACAGTCGGTATTCTGTGAGTAGGAAGGTTTAGTAATGATTCAGGTTGAGTCCAGCTTCTTTCGCCATTGCTTCTAAACCTTTAGTTTCTAAGCTTTTGATGGCTTTAGTGGAAAGCTTGAGTCTGACCCACCGATTTCCGCCAGCCCACCAGACACGTTTGTTTTGCAGGTTGGCGTGTTGTAGGCGTTTGGTACGGCGGTGTGAGTGGGAAATGGCAAAGGCGTTGTTGGCTTTTTTACCAGTTAGGTCGCAGCGACGAGACATAGCAACTATCTCCAAGTTTTTATTTAAATACAACCTTTCTATTGTAGTCGCTTCAGGATGGATGCTAATGGTTTTGTGTTGGGGAATGCACTTCGGCTTACTTCGACTTACTTCGACTTACTTCGACTTACTTCGACTGCGCTCAGTACAAGCCGCTCAATACAAGTCGCTCAGTACAAGCCGCTCAGTACAAGTCGCTCAGTGTCCAGGAAGTGGGGAGTGCAACCGAACGAAGCAAACCAAATATTGGGTAAAGCTGGGTTTCATTCTTCCAGCCAACCTACATTTATTTGGTGCGTTAGGACTAAAGTCCATAAAAGGATGTTTTAAAAGTGTCCGGCTGTGATTTTAGGCACTTAATGATCCCCCCTAGCCCCCCCTTAAAAAGGACACAGAAGTCGTTCTATTCTCGTTTGTGTCATCAGACCCCACCCCTAGCCCCTCCCCGCAAGCGAGGAGGGGAAAAAGATTTCCGCTTAAATCTTGTTTTTAAAACATCCTCTAACACACCCTACTCTGTTTAAAGTCTGTGGTTATTTGCTGGTTTGTTCTGTGAGTTTTGTCAAGACTTCGTTGGAACGCTCGACAAAGGATTTCATTCCTTCTGGGTCAAATCCTTTTTGAGTCATGAGGGCTAAGTCATAGACGTGTTGACAAATCATGGTGACTAATGGGTTTGTGGATGATTCACCATCGTCTTGAATGATACTACCTTGGTTGAGGTTGGTGAGGTTTTGAATGAGGGGATGGGCGGTATTTACTAATAATATATGGTCTTCGGGAAAGTCTGCGTTCTGCTGCTGCATCATGGCGTTCATGTCTCGCAGACGACGGAGAATTTCTGGGAGGAGTACCATTGCTGGTGGTGTTCCTTGGGGGTCGTCTGATTTTAAGGCTTCGGTACGGATGTTGAGTTTGGGTTTGTTGAGGGATTTTTCAAAGAGTTCTTTGATGGTTTCGCTTTTGGTTTTGTTGGTTTTGGGGTCAACGATTTCGCTGGATTTGTCTTGTTCTAGGAGGGTGTCATCTAGGTCTGAGTCTACGCGGCTAAATTTAACGTCGGAGTATTCCCGTTCCAGGAAGTTGATAAAGTGGGTGTCAATGAAAGAGTCGAGGAAGAGGACTTCTAAACCTTGATTTTTGTGCAGTTCTATGTATGTGGATTGGCTGGTTTCGTCGGTGGTGTAGAATACGCGGTTTTCGTGACGTTGTTGGTTACGTTCTAGGTATTCTTTGAGGGTGGTGTAGGGAAGGGTTGATGTTTTGGCGGTGACATCTGACCATGCGTCGTCGCCTTCGGAGGTTTGGACTTCTACGGCTGGGGCTGTGTCTGAGGGTTTGGCGGTGGTGCGGAAGACGATGATATCTTGGATTTGTTTTTTAAATTTCTCGTCGTTGAGGACACCAAATTTAACGAAGGTTCCTAAGTCTTTCCAGGCGTTGATGTATTGTTCGCGGTTGTCGCGGTATAATTCTTTAAGGCGATCGCCTACTTTCTTAGCTATATAATCGCCGATTTTGCGGACGGTGCGATCGCCTTGTAATGCACTACGAGATACATTCAAAGGAATATCTGTGCTATCAATTACACCCCGCATGGGCATGAGAAATTGGGGAATAATTTCTTCACAGTTGTCGCTGACAAAAACTTGATTGCAGAATAGCTTAATTTGCCCTTTGGTGACATCCACATCGGGACGCATTTTGGGGAAGTACAAAATCCCGTTGATAATAAAGGGGTAATCAGTATTTAAATGCACCCATAACAATGGTTCTTCTTGGAATGGGTAGAGGTAACGGTAAAATTCTAAGTAATCTTCCTGAGTCATGTTATTAGCAGACTCACGCCAAGCAGCTTTTTGCTGATTTAAGATTTCACCTTCCAGTTTAATGGGTACTGGCATAAAGTCGCAGTATGTCTTCACCAGATTTTTAATTCTGGCTGGTTCTAAAAATTCTTCTTCTTCTCCTTGGAGAAAGAGAGTAATAGTAGTACCGCGAGTGGTACGGGAAGATTCACTTAAGGTAAAAGCTGGGGAACCATCACAAGTCCAGTGGACGGCTTGCGCCCCTTCTTGATAGGAGAGGGTATCAATTTCTACTTTTTGCGCCACCATAAAGGAGGAGTAGAAACCTAAACCAAAGTGACCGATGATGGGTTGGTCTGATTTGCCTTCATATTTGTGAATAAATTCTTCAGCGCTGGAGAAGGCTACTTGATTAATATATTTTTTGACTTCCTCGGCTGTCATCCCAATACCATTATCGGTAATGGAAAGGGTTTTTTGATCTTTGTCGATGGCGAGTTGAATTTCTGGTTCGCCGATGTCTCCAGTAAATTCACCGGCGCGGGAGACCATATTCAGCTTTTGGATAGCGTCAACGGCGTTGGATACCAATTCCCGCAAGAATATTTGATGGTCTGAGTAAAGGGACTTTTTAATAATCGGGAAGATATTCTCAGTATGGATACTGATAGTTCCTTGTTCTAGCATGATTGTTAATTTTGATGTGAAGAACTGAAGTTTATGATGGTATCCCAGATTAGGGATAAACCCTGACTGTAGCAGGAAGTATGATACTAATTAGGATCTTAAAGGCTTTCTCTGGGCGATCGCACCTAAGATCCAGCATTGTTTGCCGCCACAGGATGATTCGGATTTCCCTACTGTGGGTAAAATAATTACAGATGTGGAAGAATGTCGAGGTTTGACTATTCCAAGACTTTGACGGAAGAGGGTGAGATGGTGACTTTAATGGGCATGGTTTTACTAAAAGTTAAACCCTGTTCTTCCTTCTCGATAAAAATTGTGTCTCCAGGGATAAATGTGTTCTCTAATAACTTGGTGGCGAGGGGGTTTTCTACTTCTCGCTGAATTGCCCGTTTCAGTGGACGTGCGCCGTAAACTGGATCATAGCCAGATTCTACTAAATAATCACAGGCGGCGGCGGAGATTTCAAAGGAGATTTTTTGGTCTCGCAGTAGTTTTTCTACCCGCTTCAGTTGAATACGGATAATATGGCGCATCTCGGTACGGCTGAGGGCATGGAAAATGATGATATCATCGACACGGTTGAGAAATTCTGGGCGGAAGTGCGATCGCAAAGCATCCGTTACCCTTGTCTGCATCATTTCATACTTGTTATCATCACCAGATAAATCTAAAATATATTCGCTGCCGATGTTGCTAGTCATTACTATGACTGTGTTTCGGAAATCTACCACCCTCCCTTGAGAGTCAGTAATTCTGCCATCATCCAACACTTGCAGTAAAATATTAAACACGTCCGGGTGTGCTTTTTCCACCTCATCCAGTAGCACCACAGAATAGGGGTGACGGCGCACAGCTTCGGAAAGTTGACCGCCTTCTTCATAACCGACATATCCCGGAGGCGCACCCACCAAGCGAGAAACCGAGTGTTTTTCCATATACTCGGACATATCCAAACGTACCAAAGCATCATCAGAGTCAAAGAGAAACTGCGCCAAAGCACGGGCTAATTCAGTTTTACCTACCCCTGTGGGTCCCATAAACAGAAAGGAACCAATGGGACGACCGGGATCTTTCATGCCCGCACGGGCGCGACGAATGGCAGCTGAGACGGCGGTGACGGCTTCCTGTTGTCCAATGACTCGCTGATGTAAATGATGTTCTAGTTGCAGGAGTTTTTGGCGTTCTGAAGCGAGGAGGCGGTTAACCGGAATACCTGTCCATTTGGCGACAATTTCGGCAATATCAGCTTCTGTGACTTGTTCTCGCAGTAGAGTAGAACCTTGGTTTTGAATTTCCAATAATTGGGCTTCTTTGGCTTCCCGATCGCGCTGCACGCCTTCCAATTTGCCATACTTTAATTGGGCAGCTTTATTCAAATCATAAGCCCGTTCCGCCTGTTCAATTTGCACCCGTAAAGCATCTTCTTCTTTCTTTAAAGAACTAATGGCCTCTAATAGCTGTTTTTCCCCTTGCCATTGTTCATTAAATTCCTGCTGTTTTACCGTCAAAGTGGAAATTTCTTGCTCAATGCGCTCAAAACGCTCCCTAGCTGGCGCTGTTTCCTTTTCTTCCCCAGCCAATGATAGCTTTTCCATTTCTAGCTGCATCAAGCGGCGATCGATGGTTTCCAATTCTGCTGGTTTGGAGGTAATCTCCATTTTCAACTGGGCGGCGGCTTCATCTACCAAGTCTATGGCTTTATCTGGGAGAAAGCGATCGGCAATATAACGGGCGGACAATGTAGCGGCGGCTACCAAAGCCGAATCAGAAATTTTCACATTGTGGTGAACTTCGTAGCGTTCCTTTAATCCCCGGAGAATGGAAATTGTATTTTCCACACTGGGTTGGTCTACAAAAACTTGTTGAAAACGGCGTTCTAGGGCTGCGTCTTTTTCAATATGCTTACGGTATTCATCTAAAGTAGTTGCGCCAATACACCGCAATTCCCCCCGCGCCAGCATGGGTTTGAGTAAATTTCCTGCATCCATCGCCCCTTGTTGATTGGAACCTGCGCCGACAACGGTGTGTAGTTCATCAATAAACAGGACAATTTGACCGTTGGATTCTGTGACTTCCTTGAGAACTGCTTTCAGGCGTTCTTCAAATTCCCCCCGCAATTTCGCCCCAGCGATTAAACTACCAATATCTAAAGAAATCAACTGACGATTTTTCAGAGATTCCGGGACATCTCCATTTACCATACGCTGTGCTAACGCTTCGGCGATCGCAGTTTTACCCACCCCAGGTTCACCAATCAGCACAGGATTATTCTTACTCCGGCGAGATAACACTTGAATTACCCGGCGAATCTCATCATCCCGCCCAATTACCGGGTCTAATTTTCCCGCTTTCGCTTGTTCTGTTAAATCTCTGCCAAATTTTTGCAGCGCTTCATAGCGAGATTCTGGATTTTGGTCTGTCACCTTTTGGCTACCGCGCACACTTTTAATATTAGCCTCTAACTTAGCGCTATCCACATTAAAAGCCTTGAGCATCCGCTTTCCTATCCGTTCATCCTCAGCGAAAGCCAAAACAATATGTTCTACTGAGATATAGGCATCTTGCATCCTCAGCTTCACTTCTTCCGCTTTATCCAGTAATACATCTAAATTGCGACCAAGATAAAGCTGATCACTTTTCGCAACTTTCGGTTGACGTTGGGTAAAAGCTTCTAATTGTTGTTGTAAACGGATAGGATCAACTTCAGCACGAGCGAAAATCCGCACAGCTAAACTAGTAGGCTCCTGTAAAAGAGCCATAATTAAATGTTCAACATCTAATTGCTGTTGTTGATAACCACGAACTATATCCTGAGATTTGACAATTGCTTCCCAGGCTGTATCAGTAAATTTATTGGGATCTGTAGGCTGCATTTTTAAGGATTTTAGATTTAGGATTTTGAGGAAACTTGTGGGGATGAGGGACTAGGAAAGAAGTAAACAGATAATTTTCCCAGTATGCACCTCCAAAACGTTATCCAAACATTAACAATGTATATCAGCGTCTATCTGCGGTGGCAATCGGGGATTCTTCATTGGTAAGAGTTTGACTCCTTACCCCCATATCTAATTTAAAACGAAAATACCGTTCTGCGGAAACTTTGGCAGATTATGTGTAATGGTAGCAGCTACCCAACCCAGAACAGGCAAGACTTGTACTGAGCGACTTGTACTGAGCGGCTTGTACTGAGCGCAGTCGAAGTAAGTCGAAGTAAGTCGAAGTAAGTCGAAGTATGCCTGTTCCATAACCAAATTATCAGGTTGGGAAATCTGGGCAGATATCTTATTTAGTTACGAGGTTTTCTGCTGATTCCTGTTTGGCGGCTGAATCTTGATTACGCAGTTGAATTAATTCCACTTTATACCCATCGGGATCTTCCACAAAAGCAATGACTGTGGAACCGTGTTTCATTGGTCCTGGTTCTCTTGTCACCTTACCGCCGAGTTTCTTTATTTCTTCACAGGTAATGTAAATATCATCCACACCCAGAGCTATATGACCGTAGGCGTTACCCAAGTCGTATTTTTCAACTCCCCAGTTATAAGTTAATTCTATAACGCTGTTCTCACTTTCGTCACCGTAACCGATAAAAGCCAAGGTAAATTCTCCACCTGGGTAGTCTTTTCTTCGCAATAATTTCATCCCCAGGACATCACAGTAAAATTTTAAAGACTCGTCCAGGTTCCCTACCCGGAGCATTGTGTGTAGTAATCGCATATTCACCCTTGTGGTAATTCTTGCTTATATTTTATAAGATCTCTATAGAAATGTTTTCAGTATCAAAATCTAATTTTTGACATAATTTAGAGGAAAAAGAAACAATACTATTAGAACTTTGATTACTTTCCACAAAATATGAATTACTGAATTCTATGGGATATCTTAATTTTGCATCATCTTTTTGCTCAGAAAAATATCGGCTTAACTCAGAACTACTCATAATGAATTTGAATTCTGTTGGAGATTGATTAAACAAAATTTGACAAATTGTTCTCAAGACATCTCTCCAGGTTTTGAATTTTTCGAGATTCTTTCCATCTATACTGTTAATGATAAAAAATTAACAAAACATTCATGACAACTCCAATCGTTATTCATAATGAATCAGGATACATTCGAGCGGGTCTTTCCAGCGGTGACACCCCCAGCGTTATTCTCAAAACAGACTCGGTGACAGGCAAGAGTCCGATTGAGAAAAACGTTGTTACGGATTGGGAGGGCATGGTTAAGGTTTGGGAGCGAGTCTTCGACGAGCTGGATGCTAACCCGACAGAGCATCCTATCCTCATGAGCCAGCCGCCCCTCAATCCAAAGCTTAACCGCGAAAAGACCATTCAGGTACTATTTGAAACGTTCGGAGTGCCAGGCTGCTACCTTAGCATAGATGGGGTTTTAGCTCTTTATAGCTTTGGAGGAACGACAGGGTGTGCGGTCAATATTGATCAAGATGTGATCAATGTAGTACCGATATATCAGGGATATGCACTCCACCATGCGATGCTATCAACCGGTCTGGATCGCTGTGATACGTTAGACTCCTTGTTTGGCGTGACAATAAAAGATAACATTCGCGACATGATATATACGGGCATCATAAAGTGTGATGTTGAGTTACGTTATGACCTGTTCAAGAACATTGTTGTTGCTGGCCATGGCTCCAAATTTCCTGGTCTTCGTGAGCGTCTAACTCAAGAAGTGACTGACGTAGCACCAGCAACGGCGACTGTCAAGGTTGAACAGTCTGATCAGCCTGAAAATTCAGTCTGGAATGGGGGTGACCAGTTCGCACCAAACCTTGATCAATATGGGATGTGGATTTCAAGGGCAGAGTATGATAAAGATGGCCCCAGAGTTGTGAATCGTAAGTGCTTCTAAAAATCGGTAGTGTATTTTAGTAAAGGACAGAGGAAAAGATGGACTCTTCCTTTTCTGATAGCTTCTCTCTGATGCGGCGATTGTAGTCATTGATGAACATCCAGAGCGCACCGATGTGATTCTCGGCGTTGCTGAATTGAGATATGAATTAGTGTCACGCAAAGGCGCAAAGGCGCAAAGGAACTAAGAAAAATCAAGGTGATTTTGGCATTTCATACTTTGATTCAGCAACGCCCAAAATCTTGTAGGGTCTGCCGTTCTTCTTGACTTAACTGGACAATATAGGTTTTAAGCATAATCAGTTATTAGGATTATCTGGTGAGGTTTACTGTAAATAGCCTTTCTATTTTCCCTCAAACTCACAATTTTTAGCTTGACAGACCACTAGGTAAGGCTAATATTGGAAATCTTCGTTAATCAACGTCTAATTTGTCTCAGAAACCCCTATGCTAACGGTTGGGTATGACTAAACTGTAAAAGTTCCACCTTGACGATAGACTCAGCAGAAAGGATTCAGCACAGATGACTAAATTTATGGATACTGCCATTGAAGCAATTGTTGCCCGCGAAATTCTGGACTCACGGGGTAAACCAACAGTAGAAGCAGAAGTACATTTAGCTAATGGTGTGGTGGGAGTCGCACAGGTTCCCAGTGGCGCATCTACAGGCACTTTTGAAGCCCATGAACTCCGGGATGGCGATAAAAGCCGTTATGGGGGTAAAGGGGTACTCAAGGCAGTACAAAACGTGAATCTGGCACTAGCCCCGAAATTATTAGGCTTGGATGCGCTGAATCAAGAACTGTTAGACCGGACAATGATTGCGATAGATGGTTCTGGGAATAAATCTAATTTGGGTGCAAATGCGATTTTGGCAGTGTCTCTCGCAGCAGCCAAGGCGGGGGCGGAATCTTTGGATATTCCCCTATATCGCTATTTGGGTGGCCCTTTGGCGAATTTGCTACCAGTGCCGTTGATGAATGTAATTAACGGTGGCGCACACGCTGCAAATAATGTGGATTTTCAAGAGTTTATGATTGTCCCTGTGGGCGCTCCTTCTTTCCGGGAAGCGTTGCGCTGGGGTGCGGAAGTATTTGCTACTCTCAGCAAGGTGTTGGATGACAAGGGTTTGCTGACTGGTGTGGGTGATGAAGGTGGTTTTGCCCCTAATTTAGAGTCTAATCAAGTGGCTTTGGAATTACTGGTGGCGGCGATTAAACAAGCTGGTTACAAGCCTGGAGAACAAGTGGCTTTGGCTTTGGATGTGGCGGCCAGTGAGTTTTACAAAGATGGACAGTATGTTTATGATGGTAAACCCCACACCCCGGCTGAGTTTATTGATTACCTCGGTCAATTGGTTGACGAATATCCCATTGTGTCCATTGAAGATGGCTTACATGAGGAAGATTGGCAGAGTTGGCAATTGCTGACTGAAAAGTTAGGCTCTAAGGTGCAGTTGGTTGGTGATGATTTGTTTGTGACCAATGCTACTCGCTTGCACAAAGGGATTGAGCAAAAAGCAGGTAATTCTATTTTGATTAAACTGAATCAAATTGGTTCACTGACTGAAACTTTGGAAACCATTGATATGGCGACCCGCAACGGTTTCCGCTCAGTAATTAGCCATCGTTCTGGTGAAACTGAAGATACTACCATTGCTGATTTATCTGTGGCGACTCGTGCTGGTCAAATTAAGACGGGTTCTCTGTGTCGCAGTGAACGGGTAGCAAAATATAATCGCTTGCTCCGCATTGAGGATGAATTGGGCGATCGCGCTGTTTATGCTGGTACTGTGGGTTTAGGACCGAAGTAGAAGAGGCAGGGGGAGTGTGGGGAGTGTGGGGAGTGTGGGGAGTGTAGGGAGTGTGGGGAGTGTGGGGAGTGTAGGGAGTGTGGGAGGTGTGGGGAGTGTGGGGAGTGTGGGAGGTGTGGGGGGTGTGGGGAGTGTGGGGGGAAAGATTTTTACTTTCCAATACCCAATACCCAATACCCAGTCCCCAATACCCAGTCCCTAATACCCAATACCCAGTCCCCAGTCCCCAGTCCCCATTCCCCACTTAAGGATAGAATCCTAGTTTGGGTAAACCCAAGGTTTCATCCCAACCCATCATTAGGTTCAAACACTGTATGGCTTGACCCGCCTGGCCTTTAATCAGATTGTCAATGGCTGACATGACTATTACTCGACCTGTGCGCGGGTCAACTTCTAAACCGATGTAACACAAATTGCTGCCACAAGCCCACTTGGTTTGAGGATAAACGCCACTTTCACAGATTCTTACCCAAGGGGCGTTACGATAAAAGGCTGTATAAATGGTAATTAAGTCATCTCTCACTAGTCCGGGGTCGCGGAGTGAAGCATATACTGTGGCTAAAATCCCCCGCACCATAGGGATGAGATGGGGGGTAAATTGAACTGTGACTTCGTGACCTGCTAAATCACTACAAATCTGCTCAATTTCCGGGGTGTGGCGGTGACGACTGACACCGTAGGCTCCCAATGAGTTATCGGCTTCTGCTAATAATAGGTTAATTTTCCCTTGTCTACCGCCCCCTGATGTGCCGGATTTAGCATCAATGATGGCGGTTTCGGGGACGATTAAGCCTTGTTTGAGTAGGGGGGAAAGGGCTAAAAGGCTGGCGGTGGGGTAACAACCAGGACAGCCAACTAACTGAGCTTCGGCAATGCGATCGCGGTATAATTCGGGTAAGCCATATACTGCTGTAGCAGCTGTGGTGCGATCGCTTCTCTGAGTACCATACCAATTACTGTATGTGGTTAAATCACTAAATCTATAATCTGCGCTCAAATCCAGGACTTTACAGCCTTTTTCACACAATATCGGGGCAATTTGGCAAGCTAGTCCATTTGGTAGCGAGAGAAATACGACTTCACAACGGTGAGCAATTACTTCTGCATCTACTGGTTCTATTGTCAAGTTAACTAGATGAGCCAGATGGGGATAAAGGTCTCCAAAGGATTTACCTGCACTACTCTCACCACCTAAATAAACTAGTTCAATTTCTGGATGATCCATCAATAATCTCACTAGTTGCACTCCGCCATAGCCTGACGCGCCGACAATTCCCACTGGTACGCGTCTAAAATTACCCATAATTATAAAATCCTTATCTGTTTTCGGTTAACTTGGTTCTCAATGCTCAAATATCAGTTACAAGATAGCAGGCTTACAATACACTACTAACCGTAAATCAAAAGTTTTAACTCTGCCTGGGGTTGTGGCAAGATTTTACACTGTGAATAGCTCAAATCAGTATTTTTTCTCTCCACATTCCATAAATCTGGGAATTGAGCATCTCTGTTGTGGCAATCTCAAGGTAATTTGACGAAATATATTTTTTCTAGTTAAGTAGTTAAGCCGAAATCAAGCAAACTCTATGAGTTCAAGTCAAAACCCCTGAAACCCTTACCAATAGAACAGGAGAAAGGAAACATAACTTTCCTCCCTAGTTAACTTTGGCGTTAAGGGGAGCCGAGGTTTGATTTATATCCACCCATTTAGTCTATTTCTCTGCCCCATAAACGAGCTACAATTTAAAATAAGAAATTGTAAGAAAAATTTACTTTTGCTAGCTGGAAATTTTCTGTGTCAAAGCCTAAGCCTACAGGACAGTCTGAATCTACCTCCCTGAATGGGGAAGATACCCGCACAGGTGTAACTCCGAACGTAGGGGAAAAAACTGATGGTGCTGCCTCCTCAACCCCAGCCTTTAAATTTGACTCTATTGATGCTGCTTTGGCAGACTTAAAAGCGGGTCGTGTGATTGTGGTGGTAGATGATGAAAATCGAGAAAACGAAGGCGATTTAATCTGTGCCGCCGAATTTGCCACGCCAAATATGATTAATTTCATGGCGGTGGAAGCTAGAGGTTTGATTTGTCTGGCGATGACGGGCGATCGCCTGGATGAATTAGACTTACCATTAATGGTGACCAACATCACCGATACTAACCAAACTGCATTTACTGTTAGTATTGATGCTGGACCGGAATTAGGTGTAACTACTGGCATATCTGCCGAAGACCGGGCCCGCACTATTCAAATTACCCTCAACCCCGCAACCAAACCCACAGATTTGCGTCGCCCTGGTCATATTTTTCCCATTCGGGCTAAGGTGGGAGGTGTACTCAAACGCGCCGGACATACAGAAGCAGCCGTTGATTTATCTCGATTAGCTGGGTTATATCCCGCCGGGGTAATTTGTGAAATTCAAAACCCTAATGGTTCTATGGCGCGGTTGCCGGAATTAATCCTGTACGCTCAACATCACGATCTGAAAATTATTAGTATTGCTGATTTAATTAGTTATCGCCTAAACAATGATCGCCTAGTATATCGGGAAGTAGTCACTAAGTTACCTAGCCAATTCGGTCAGTTTGATATTTACGCCTATCGCCATACTGTGGATAATACAGAACACGTGGCTATCGTCAAGGGTGATCCTGCTAATTTTCAAGATCAGCAAGTCATGGTGCGGATGCACTCGGAATGTTTAACCGGTGATGCTTTGGGTTCCTTGCGCTGCGACTGTCGGATGCAACTGGTAGCAGCATTAAAAATGATTGAAGCGGCGGGTCAAGGTGTCGTAGTTTACCTGCGCCAAGAAGGGCGGGGAATTGGTTTAATTAATAAGCTCAAAGCCTATTCTCTACAGGATATGGGGCTGGATACAGTGGAGGCTAACGAGCGGTTGGGATTTCCGGCTGACCTGCGTGATTATGGTATGGGGGCGCAAATTCTCATGGATTTGGGTGTAAAAAATATTCGCCTAATTACCAATAATCCCCGTAAAATTGCGGGACTCAAGGGCTACGGTTTGGAAGTAGTTGACCGCGTACCGTTGTTGATTGAAGCTAACGATTACAATTCCTATTATTTGGCTACCAAAGCCCAGAAGTTGGGTCATATGTTGTTACAGACTTACTTAGTCACTGTCGCAATTAAATGGCAAGATGATCCGGAATTAGTCACCCAACGCTATGAACGCCTAGAGAAATTACGGCTTTTAGCTAAAAATAATCATTTATTGTTACAAGAAGAAGCCCGTCCCATAGGGTTGGCATTGTTTACGCAACCATCTTTAACAGTACACTTGGGTTTTGATCAAGCGAATGTGGCTGATAGTGATTGGTATCGGCAGAATGGTCATCCATACTTGCAAGCAATTTTCCAAATTCTCGACCACTTGGTAACTTTACCTGATGTGGAGAAGTTAGAATTTCTGATTTCTAGTGGTCATGACCCCTTGAGTAATTTGCAGGTGAAACTAGACCGTCAGATGTTCTCTTGTGATACTTTACCTTCCTCAATCTGCGATCGCCTGGAAACGCAACAAATTTATAGCTTCACCAGAGAAATTAATTCTGCGCCTGATAGTTAGGAGTTAATTCCCGATAGCTATGGAGTAACCGCAAAAATTTATCACCATCAAAACTGAGGGGGTCGTTTTTTTGACCAGAACGGTCTACAGCTGCATGGGTAGTAATGCGATAGTCTGGAACTTGACTTTGAGCAATTAACCAAGCCAGAGAATTGTATTGTAATTCCGTATAACCACTATGAGACTTGAGAAAATTATTTCCCCTTCCGTCCGGTGGTGTTTCTAAAGAAACGTGATAAGCAAAATTATTCACAGAGGATGGTAAATCAGGATTAGTGATTACGGTTTCCACACCATTGGGACTTTCAAACACCGAATTAGCCGCCCCATAAGCGCGTTTATCTGGAGGGACTAAATAAATAATCTTGCCATCTAGCTGAATTAAAGCATGATAACTGGCTTGCACATTATCATCTTGATTGAGTGTTTTGAAAAAATTCACCGCACTCGCAGCAGAATCACCGGTTTCATGTAGGACAATAATGGCTTGATTGTTCAGAGGTAAACCATTGACATCCTGAGAATACCTCTCACCATAGTTGCTGGGGTGGACTGCAATAATGTCATAGTCAGGTATATATTGATTAAAAGCTGCTGTGGTTCTATATCTCCCAGAACTTTGATTACTGGAAACTGAAGGAGGGGGTAAATCTGCTGGTGCTTCTTCCTCTGGTTCTGTTGCTGATTGTAATTCAGCTTCTGGGTATTGACTCCAATCTATGCTGGGGTCAGGAATTTCAGGATTAGAGGTGATTTGATTACTTTGTATTCTTCCCAGGGATAACACTATCATGACTGTGGTTAATATCAGGGAAATTATTAATATTCTAGTAGCCCAGTTTATAAATTTCATTAGTAATCAAAAAATTAGTAATTCTAATCTTTCATATTCTAGGATGTGTCATCAATATCGCCAACTTCACCCCAACTATTTATTTTTATTTGAAGGGGGCAAAACTACCTTTATCGCCAGTATTGCAAAGATAAAAGAGCAGAGAGTATGAGTAAAGCCATAGTCATCTTTGTTCTTTCTGATGCTGGAAAAATAGAGTGCTATGAGGGAATCACTTTTTTTACCGCGAATCAGAATATCAGATTCGTGGGCAGCGAAAGACGAGTGTGGGTTTGAACTGCTTAGGTACAGCATACTTATAGATTCTCCAACTGGATATTTCTCCTTAGTGTAATGTCGGAAAGCACCACGATTGCGTGATTTTAAAATGTAATATTGTCGTGATTTCCGATCTCTACCGCTACTAGGTAAAACTTTTTGCTGGACAAAGACTGTTATCTCTTCTCCATGTGCCTTGACTACTTTAGCTTTCCGGTAGTTAAAATTCAGATTTAACACAATAATGGAAGACAGCATTAGTAAAAAACAGGCAATGACAATTCTGGCGGGTAACGTCCAAAGATATTGGACCAGGGGATTGGAGGAGGAATTAGGATTCGGTTCTTGAATTTTCATGTTTTATAAAGTTTTCAGTCAATTAATAATTAATTACAGGTCGCTATAGTTAGCAGTGCAAAAAAAACGATAAAAACGTGGCATTGCAGCAAGCATAACTCCTCAAAAGGTAGTGAAAAATTGAATAAACTTGATGAGATTAAGTCTGGTCTTGGAAAAAGATAATTTAGAAGCAAGCATAATTCTTTATTCCTAGAAACTTTGCATTAAGGCGTGCGAGTAGCAATTAAACATAACTTGACACTCAAACCCTCCTCCTTTCTGCCTCATCCTAACGATAAATATTCATGCCTAATGACTCTCTAGGTAAATAAGAGAAAACTAAAAGATTCATTAGAGAATCCCAGTACATAGTTGGTAAATGTTCTAATCTTAGGAAGATTGGGACATTCTAGGACAAGTTTCAGGGTATCTAGCAATAAAAATGGAGAATAGGAGACTCGAACCCCTGACCTTTGCGGTGCGATCGCAGCACTCTACCAATGGCTGATTAATTTTAGTTAAAATATATGAGTAAATCAGCTATTTGTCAAACTCAGGAGCTATGAGGATGAATGAAAGGGAAACACTTGCAACCCAAACTGTGAATATCAAATTGATAAATACTCTTATCCAAGTTATTCGCGCTCTTTTTCCAGAGGAACGCCAAATTTTAGTACGAGAACTATTTTTTGAAGGTTCTGAACCCTCAAATCAAGAATTAATTAAATTAGCTGAAACTGGAGTCTGTTTTGATTTTTTGGCAAATGAACTAACTAGATATTTATACCTGTGAAGATGGAGAACCTGTTTAATGATCTAATTTTTACCTATTGCTATATCTAATAACTCAAATTATTATCATAAAATGGTTAAATAGATAAATTATGTCTATTTCTCAAGATTGTCAATTTTTCTGGTAAAAAAAGGATAAAAATATGGAAATTACTATCGAAATTCCCGAAGATATTGGTAATCAACTCCAAAAAAACTGGCAAGACTTACCGCAAAAAATTTTAGAAGCTTTAGCAATAGAAGCTTATAGAAATGGAATAATGAATGCTGGACAAATTCAACAGTTATTAAAAATGTCCTCGCTGGGGGAAACTGAAACATTTTTAAGACAATCTCAGCTTGCTTTCAATGAGGTTCAAAGAGTTGGAGGGGAAGAAGAACCAATAAAAACTTTATCTGCTGCTGTTGATGATTTGCAAGATATTTGTGTTGCAGAAAATTATTCTTTAGAAATTCCCTCTCGTTATGATCGTCCTAATTTATTTTTTTAATTTTAGCTATGAGTTTTTTATGTGATACTAATATCATTAGTGAATTAGTGCGTCCTCAGCCTAATCCTGGAGTTTTAATCTGGGTGAAAAATTTATCTGATATAAATATTAGTGTAATTACTGTTGAAGAAATATTTTATGGTTTAACATCAAAACCCAACATAAAAATTCAAAGTTGGTGGGAAAATTTTATGCAAAATCACTGCCAAATGTTGCCGATAACTGCTGAAATTGCCAAACTTTGTGGTCAACTACGAGGTCAACAAAGGTTAAGTGGTAAAACAGTCACCCAAGCAGATATGATGATTGCGGCTACAGCCCAGATACACCAATTAACTTTAGTGACGCGCAATATTCGTGATTTTGATAGTTGTGGTATCCCACTTTTTAACCCTTTCAGTTAGTCTCATGGCATCAGCAAAGCCCTGATGTGAAAATAAATGGAGAATAGGAGACTCGAACCCCTGACCTCTGCGGTGCGATCGCAGCACTCTACCAACTGAGCTAATTCCCCTAGTAAATGCAGAGTTAGTAACTCTGACACACATATCGTATATTAACACTCTGGGACTGCAAGTTTCATCTCTTTTTGGGAATAAATTTCCTGCACTCGTTCTAGTTCCAACTCAATCAAGTAGTCCACAGTCCAGTTACAGCAACGCTGAAGCATATGGAAGGGGTAGGTATTGGCGACACCAACTACCTGCATTTGGGCTTGTCTGGCGGCTTCTATACCTACGGGAGTATCTTCAATGGCTAGACATTCTTGGGGTTTTAAATCCAAATCAGGATATGCTTGGTTGAGACGGTCTACAGCTAGCAAATAACCATCTGGCTGGGGTTTGCTGGTGGTAATGTCATCGCCGGCGACAATCACGGGAAAATATGGGGTGAGTTTGGCTCGTTCTAATATGAGTTCGATTTCTGGGCGAATTGCGCCACTGACTAAGGCGAGTTTCACAGTTTCGGGACTATCTGGGGTAATTTTGAGCGATCGCAACTGATAGATTAAGTCTTCAACACCGGGATACAATGGCAGCTTTGCGATTTTAGCCATTTCCTCAACATAGGCTTCAGCTTTGCGGTGCAGCAGTTTAGTCAGATATTCCTGAGTAACTAGTCTACCACGGTGATGGAACAAATCTTGAAAATACGCGCGATCGCTCTGCCCTAAACCAGCTTGGCGCTCACTAGCCTTTTGGGGTTGCAGATTTTCCGCAATCAGAATCTCATCTATCAATTGTAGGTGGATACGCTCATCGTTAATGATTACACCATTAAAATCAAATAAAACTGCCTTTAAACTCATGTTATTTAGCCAAAAACTGGAGATCCAAAATCCTGCACATCATCATTATCTCTGGAGATTAGTACATCCTGCTGGGCATAATTTCGCATATTTGCATCTGCTACGGGAATCGGTTTAATTCCGCTTGTTACCTGATTTATCCACCAAACCCCCTGAGTTCGCACCGCTTCAAACCCAGCAGCGCCCATACGTGCATCTAAATTATCAGCCGCATACTCACGAATATACGGTTCTTCAAACACATCACTCAACCAATGCAACTGACGCAGAGTATTCTGATTACCATCCAAAATTAAGACCTGTCCACCAGTCACCAATAACCGGAAGCTTTCCTGTAGAACGGCTTGACAAACTGCACTGGGTGTTTCGTGAAATAACAAAGAAGCTGTAACTAAATCAAAATCACCGTCCGGGAAATTGGTAGTTTCCGCATTCCCATGTTGCCAGTGTATCTTTAATCCGGCAGTTTTAGCCTTATCTTCTGCCCTGACTAACATATAAGGGGATAAGTCTAAGCCGATGACTTGGGCTTGGGGAAATGCCTGTTTTAACATTAAAGTTGTGGAACCAGTACCGCAACCTAAATCTAGTATCCGCCGTGGTTGCACTTGGATGGCATCAATTAAAGCTTGACGAACTAAAGTCTCATTCGGTGGGACAACGTATTGAGTAATAGGATCATAGCTGACTGCGGCGCTGGAGTTGAGATAACCGCCTTCAATGCCGTGAAAGTTTTGACTACTGTAGTATGCAGGTATGATCACATCAGATTGGCGCAAGCGATCGCATTCTTGCTCCCAGTTGATACTATCAGAGTAGCGCCGCAAAGCCTCTTTATCAATGAACTGCGTCACCACAGGGGAGAGAAATTTTTCCCAAATTGTATCTTGACGAGTAGCCATAGGATTTAACCAGATTTAATGAGTTAGCTGAATGCTTGACAAATTTTAACTAATTATTGTGACTAACTGCTTTGTTGCACCACAGAATATTTAGTAATACCACGGGCGATCGCATTGACATCCGAATTTTCATATATTACATTAGTAGTATCTGAGTTCTTTCTGAGCAAATAAAATGTCATATCCCCATAAACTTGCCGCTACTAAGTAGATAGACATAATTAAATATCAGATAAAATTTTGTTTATCATCACTAATAAATCCTGTTCTAGTAACCTGTGAAAGTTGCTGTTTTTCCTGAATGGGAAATTTTATTTGATTAGTTGTTTCTACTTAGCTAGTGCAGAAACGCGAAATTTTCCCTGAAATTATCAATCAACTAGAACCTAGAAAACTAAATAATAATTATGCCCTACGAAAAGTTAGAAATTACGACACCATCCCCTGTTTTATCCTGGGCAAATCACCCTTTGGGTCCACAGGAAATCAACATGGCCAAGAATGTGGCATCATTACCATTTGTGTTTAAGCATATAGCTTTAATGCCAGATGTTCACTTAGGTAAAGGTGCTTTAGTTGGTTCTGTCATCGCCACCAAAGAAGCAATAATTCCGGCGGCTGTGGGTGTGGATATTGGTTGCTTTGTGGGAGATACTCTAATTCCTCTAGTCGATGGTCATTCCTATAGCCTCAAAGAGCTAACAAATTGGGAAAAAGCCTTTCTTGTTTATGCTTGTACGCCAACAGGCAAAATTGTTGTAGCTTCAGCAACTGCTAAACTGACGAGACGAAATGCTTCTCTCGTGAAAGTAGTTTTGGATAATGGCGAAGAAATTATTTGTACCCCCGACCACCAATTTATGCTTCGGGATGGCTCTTATCAAGAAGCTCAGTTGCTTTCAACCGGTACTTCTTTAATGCCCTTCTATTCTAGGACTGGTAAAGATGGCTATACCTTAATTTCTCAACCATACTCTAGCAGATGGCAAAAAGCACATTGGATTCTTGCTAGGTCTGGTTTACTCGGAGAGATTCCTAAATTTGAAGGGCAAAGAACTGTCATTCACCATCGCAACTTCAATGAATCTGATAATCGACCAGATAATCTTGAATTCATGGGCAATTGCGATCATTCTGCTTATCATCGCTCTTTAGTAGAATCTAATCAACACTGGCAATCTTCCGCATTTGAAGAAAAAAGAATTGCTGCTTTGGTTCAAAAAGCACAAACTCCAGAAGGACATAAATATTATGCAGAGCGAGGAACTAAGAATATTCTTCGGTATATGCAGCAGCAACCAGAACATTTTAGAAATGCAGTTGCAGGTAATGGTCTTCGAGGTAAGCAATATTTAGTTGAATATAACCAAAGTGAAAAAGGAAGAGCAAAATCTCAGGAGATTGCTAACAGATACTATAGTTGTGATATTTGTGGTGCAGAAGTCAAAACTCCCATTGGACTACATAACCATCGGCGAAAAGAACATCAATGTAATCACAAAGTTGTCGCTGTAGTTCCCTTAAATTACACGGAAAATGTTTACTGTCTTACAGTTCCTGAGTACCAAAACTTTGCTTTAAAAGCTGGTGTATTTGTTCATAACTGCGGGATGAGCGCCATCAAAATGCCATTTACTGGTGAAAAACTCGAAGGCAAACTGAAGAAAATTCGCTTAGATATTGAAGCAGCAATTCCTACGGGATTTAATGCTAACAAAGAAGTGGAAAAATCTGCTACTAATTGGCAACGGTGGCGGGACTTTTCCGACTTACATCCAGGTGTTCAAGACCTGGAAAGCAAAGCGATGAAACAAATGGGTTCTCTGGGGGGAGGTAATCATTTTATTGAAGTATGCCTCGATACAGAAAACCAAGTTTGGTTAATGCTGCATTCCGGTTCTCGTAACATCGGTAATCAGCTCGCACAGTGCCATATTAGTACAGCCAAAGAACTAGCGAAAATGGCGGGGAATAAATTACCTGATCCTGATTTATCCTATTTCATCGCTGGTACGCCAGAATTTCAAGCATACTGGCATGATTTGCAGTGGGCGCAAGACTACGCACGTTTCAACCGGGATGTGATGATGGCACGTTTTAAGCACATCATCGAGAAGCATTTGGCGGGGGGAAAGTTGACTAAGCCTTTATTACAGGTAAATTGTCATCACAATTACGCTGAAAAAGAAGTGCATTTTGATGAGGATGTTTATGTGACTCGTAAAGGTGCAGTCCGCGCCCAAACTGAAGACTATGGGATTATTCCTGGTTCAATGGGAGCAAAATCTTTCATTGTTAAGGGTAAAGGTAATGCTCACAGTTTTTGTTCTTGCTTTGCGGCTGGGACTAAAGTATTAACTGAGTTTGGTTTGATGAATATAGAAGATATCTTTAATTCATCTCAGCCTATCAAGTTAATCTCCTACAACGAGAAACTTCAGAAGTTTGAACCTCAGAATATTTTGGATAAAAGTGGACGGGTAGCTGTAGCCAACAAGTATTCTGTATCTCAAACTAGACGCAGATTAGAAAACACAATTACCTGTACTCCCAATCATCCTTTTGCTACTTACCAGCAAGGTATATTGTCCTATCTTCCCGTTGAAGATATCGCTCTAGCTTCTGGAGGAGTCATCTTACCTACAAATATCAACATTCGCTCTAGTTTGACAGCAGAAGAACAAGACATCAATTTTTACTACTTACTTGGTGTGATCTTGTCAGACGGTACGATACATCTCAAAGAACGGAAAAATGCACCAGAGATAAATGATAGACCTCGGAATGGTAAATACTTAAATTCCCATATTCGTATTTATCAATCACAAGACCCTTCTAAGCAACCTTTTATCCAACATTTGCAGGAACTATTTAATTTCTATACTGCAAAAGTTTCTTCCCGACTACAAGCACCAAGAACTTCTCATCTACAAGGACGCTCAATTACAGGTTTAGGATTGGTTGAGTTAACAGTAAGTGAACTGTCTTTGGTCGAGAAAGTTCAACAGCTTTTACCAAATTTACCTAATATTATCCTGGGGAATCCATTTTTAGCTCTCTATTTTTTAGCTGGCTATTTAGATGGAGATGGCACTTTTAACAAAGGCACTATATCTATCAGTCTCGGCAAAAAAGAGATGTTTTCAACTTTAGTTTGTAGTCTTTTATCTCTAGGTGTTGCCTATAAAGTTTACCGAAATCGAACTAACTACGCAGTGGAATTTCGTGACAATGTTTTATTGAGCAAATTGTCTTCTATTTGTAAGAGACTTGTGATTGATGAACCACCATCTCGTCTCTATTCAGATAAACTACTATTAGCTAATTCTGTAGCAGGAGGAACACTCAAGTGTGATAACCTCACTACTATGGCAAAGTGGGGAAAGATGGTAGATATTTCTAAGTTTCAAGGACAATCTATTGACCTCAATTTGGCAATGAATAGGGTATTTAAGGTTGAATCTAACTTAGAAATGCCAGTGTACAACTTTACAGTTGAAGATAACAACAATTATGTTGTATTTACAGAATACTATACCCCGTTACTAGTACATAACTGCTCCCACGGTGCGGGGCGCTTAATGTCGAGAGCTAAGGCAAAAAAAGCCTATACGCTTGATGATTTGATTGAGCAAACACAGGGTGTAGAGTGTCGTAAGGATACTGGGGTTTTAGATGAAATTCCTGGTGCTTATAAATCCATTGATCAGGTGATGGCAAATCAAGCAGATTTAGTGGAAGTTGTGGCTACACTCAAGCAAGTTGTTTGTGTGAAGGGTTAAATTTTTAGGGTGGGTAATGCCCACCTTTTTTATTTTTAAATGCAGAGGAACTAAAATTTATTTTTCTAATTTAAAATGATGTTATTGAAATAATAAAATAAGGTTTTTAAGTTGATTTTACCTGATGCACTTAAGTTAGAAGCAAGTAATCTTCAGACTTCACCACAAAGATTACGAGAACTAGCTGCAATTAATGATGATCTAGCGAGATTAGTTGCTGCTAACTCTGTGGCTGATAGTAGTTTATTAGGAGAACTTTTCCTAAAAGCCAAAATCAACAAAGATGTAGAAATGCAAAGATCGCTTGCAAGTAATCCCAATACACCAAGACAATGGTTAATTGGACTAGCATATATGTTTCCTGAAGAGTTCTTTAGCAATCCAGCTTATGATTTATCAATTCTGGAAAATCACCGTTTTGGGCTGAAATTACTGAATCTGGTTTGTTCATCTAATGCACCAACCTCTTTTCTAGAATTTGCTGCTGGTATTTGTGAGACGAATATTAAGCGTATTCGGAATAGAGATGATTTTCAATACTTCTTTCTAGAGCAGCAATATGAGATTAATATTAAGTATATTCTGAAAAAGACAAGTACATTCAGTTTTAAAGATTTTTGGAAATGGAGAGAACTTTTAATTATTATAGCTAGTCATCAGAATACTTCTAGAAAAAAACTATTGGAGTTATCAACATCTGGGGAGGATATTGTTGCCGAACTTGCTCAGTTACGTCTTGATTGTCCTAATAATGGCATGAATTTCTGGGATCAGGTGGCTTTAAATAAGAAACCAAATCTTATTCTTTTTATTCCCATTAGGCTGATATTTAAATTGGTTCAATTGCCAGATATATCCACAAACTTTTTAAAAGCAGCATCCCAGCTTGAGACATTTCCAGGTATCCTCAATATTATTGCAAATCATCCGAAAACACCTAAAGAGGTACTCGATAAACTGGCGAAAAATAGCATTCATTTTATTGCTGAAGCCGCAAAACTACATATTAATTATGCTGGAGAATTGGAAACTGGATGGCGCGATCTAGCTGAAGAAAAAATTGATAGAAACCAACTGCCTAGTTTAATTATTAATGCAGAAAGAATTGAACTACGATTGTGGTATGCAGGAGCAATTGATGAAAGCACGCTACCTTATTTAAATCAAAATTCAGTACACGAATATACAAGCACTTTATTAAAGATTGTTTCTTCTGCTGACACACCTCGACAGATTTTAGATAATCTTGAAAACCATCCCAGAGTTTCTCCATTGATAGCTGAATGTGTTACTTATTTAAAACAGAGAGAAGCAATAGTTTTTTATTTGCTTTCGGGAACGCTGCCCATAAATAGTACGAAATTATCTGATAATTTTGCCGTCAATCAAATTCAACCTATCGTTTTCGATTTAAATACTCTATTTACAAATTTAGAAGATAGGAATTGGTGGATTGACACAAGATGTATCTTCATAAATAACCCAACAATTAATCTATGTTTACTCGACGTGATACAGAAAAGCAAGTCAAGAAGCAGAAGATACTATCTAAATAATATGCTTAGGGATTTTGAACAAGGTAGATATAAAGACAATAATTTAATATTGATGAGATTTTCTAATTTAGAATACTATGGCGTAATTCTAGCAAGCAATCCTAGCACTTCACCGGAAATTCTATCAAAATTAGTGGAGCATCCAATCCAGGGTGTAAGAGTTTTGGTATCTAGTAATTACAATATTACTCAAAACTCTTTAGATAAGTTAATTGACGATCGCCATCCAGAAGTTAGAGCAGCTGCTTTAGCAAATCCTAAACTCGATTCGATGCTTAGAGAACAATTAGCAACCTTGGAAAATCCAAATTTATCTTCATTAGATTTACTAGAACTAGCAAATAGTGAGTATACTGCTGTCAAAACTAAAGTTACTCGACATTCCAATGTTGATGGTTCAATTCTGGCAAGATTAGCTGACGATAAATTAATTGTCAAATTAGCTGTAGCTAAACATCCGAAAACTCCAGAGGAGATTCTAACTAGATTTACTCAGCATCCAGATCGAAGATTACCTCTAGCAGTTGCACAAAACCCTGGTACGCCAAAAGACTTACTAATTCAATTAGCCACTGAACCCGGAGGACGTGGGGGATTTCACTTTAATCCACTCAATTTAGCTGCTGTTAAAAATTTACTGACTCAAGAACCAGAAGCGGCGATTCCTTTTTTAGAGCGATGTCTCAAATTTCCCGATCGCCCATCATTTTCTCGGTTTTTGGTGCTGATGAATCCTCGGATACCTAGTTCATTTTTGGCAAGATACTATAAATCTTGGTTTTGGCCAGAAAGATATGCGATCGCTCAAAACCCTAATACTGACCCTGATATTCGCCAACAACTAACGCAAGACCCCAATAGAATTGTTAGTGCTGCCGCACGGGATACTTTAAAATAGGATTCGCTCTTAACAGTTGCTTTTTGGCAAAATACTCCCAAAAAAAGACTTGGATTTTGAAATTCCAAGTCTGAAATTAAACAATTTTTAGTTTTCTAACGCTTTATTTTAAAGTGTCAAAGATTGAGGATTGGTTTCAATCAAATTAGCCAAATCTTTCAAGAATGCTGCTGCATGAGCGCCGTAGATAATACGATGGTCACAGGTGATGTTTACTTGCATTTGTTGACGAACACCAAATAAGCCGTCTCCTGTGGCTACTACTTGGGGACGTGATGCACCAATGGCTAAGATTGAGCCTTGTCCTGGTGGTAATATGGCATCAAAGGTGTCTACGCCAAACATCCCTAAGTTAGAGAGGGTAAATGTGCCACTGTTGTATTCTTCTGGTTGCAGTTGTTTGGCTCTCGCACGTTCTACTAAGGATTTCCAACTGCGAGAGAGGGAATAAATATCTACTATGTCTGCATTCTGCAATACTGGTGTGATTAATCCGCCATCATCCATTGCTACGGCTACTGCAACGTTAATACCCGAATGATAAACAATTCCCTGATCTGAATAGCTGGCATTTAATAATGGATGTTTTTGTAATGTCACCGCTACGGCTTTAGCCAATAGCGCTGTCATGGTTACGCCTTTGGATTTAATTTGTTTGTAAAGTTTATCTAAACCATCTGTGCTAATTGTATAGCTGACACGGAAAACTGGTACTGCTAGGGTGGCTACCATGTTCCGAACTACGGCAGTTTGGAAGGTAGTTAGAGGTACTGTTTGACCGGGAATTACTGCAACTGGGGCTGCTGGTGCTGGGGCTGCAACTGGGGTAACTGTGGGTGCAACTGGGGCGGGTTTTTGACCTTTATTCAGGGCTGATTCCACATCTTCGGCGACGATGCGACCGTAGGGGCCACTACCTTGGAGGCTGGTTAAATCAACTTTGAGTTCTTTGGCTAGTTTGCGGGCGCGGGGTGAAACTATAAGTCTGCCTTCACGGTGGTTAGACCCGTTTTGAGTAGCTAAGGTAGGTGTTTCCACTATGGCGGCCACTGCAACTGGTTCGGGGGTGGAGGTAGGTTTTGCAGCAGCTGTACTGGAGTTGGCTGAGGTCTGGGCGGTGGCAATTTCGGCTTCTGTTTCGGCTATGTAGGCGATCGCCGAACCGACTGGGGCGCTGTCACCAGCTGGGACTATGATGTGGGCTAAATATCCTTCATAGAAGGTTTCCACATCCATATCTGCCTTATCTGACTCCACCACCACCACGGTTTCACCTTTTTCCACTTTGTCCCCTGGCGATTTCACCCAGGAAACAATTTTGCCTTCTGTCATGGTGGAACTCAGCGCCGGCATAAATACTTCGTGAATGCTCATAGGGTGGTATCAGAATCAATGGTTTATGGACTTTAACAGCTTTTGCCAGTTTAAATTGTATCTTGGCTGAGGAGTTTTCACCGGGAAATTTTCTCCTTTAATTCAGGAGAGATGCCGGATTCCTGTTGACTGATAATTGATCAAGGAACCCAGGAACCTCTAAATCAGATAAAAGTCTGATCATACATGACAAGCGGATTTTGTTGTCTATGTTTTATTGTTAACACAAGTTTTTAATTATTCCATTTACTAACTGAGTTGAATGTGAAATTCCCCATTCATCATTAACCCATTTACATTTCTTGTTGAGTTTTATGTTCTTAAACAAGTGGAATTTTGTTTTGATTTTGTTACTAAGTATTTTGGTGACAACTGGTGCTGGGGTTTATATATCTCAGGAGCAGTCATGGAAGATCATGTCAGAAAATAGCTTTGGTCAACCGGGGGAAGTAGCAAATATCCAACATACTCAAGATATGTCGGCATACCCAGAGCGTGAGCAATATCAAACTATAGTATTAGAGAATATTACCTCAGCCCTGCAAGGTAGTAACCCTGAGACTTTGGCCTTGAATGCTTTAGCTGATAAATTTTCGGCTGAGGGTAAGCGAGAGATAGAAGTAGTTTATCCCGAACCAAATCAAGCCTTAGTAAAAATTACGCAATTGCCATCTGATGATGGGGTGGAGATGATTAATTATCGGTTGGAGATGACTACTTTTGGGCGATCGCTCTTAGTTAGTTCTCCCCCAATGTGGCAAATAGTGTGGGCTGGCTCCCAGATACAATGTAGCGCTGGGAGTAGCCGAGAACAAAAGTTAGCCGAAAGTTGTGAATAACTTAAATGTCGCCACGAATGTCTTCTACAACACCATCACGCAACAGGATTTCTACCTGCATTTTTCTAATTAAGTTATCGCCCTTTTCCGCACGGAAAAAGCCTTCCATTTGAAATTGATTAACTTCTTGATCTAACTCCAGAATTTGTACTTGCTGGAGGTTTTGCAGGAGTTGATTTTTTTGCTCTAGCAGTTCAGTTTTCTTTTGATTAACTTGACCTTGGATACTGTCAATTTGTTGCAGGGTTTGGGGTCCTGGTGGTTGTAAACCTTGCTTTTGAATAGCGGCGATCGCTCTTTGTCCTTCTACATCTATCTGTTGCAGTTGCTGATCACTTTGATTGATTTGCGCTTGCAGTTGTTGCTGTATTTCCTCTTTCCACAGGGGAGTTACAATCACTTTGACATTAACAACACGCTTCAGTAGCAAGTTAGGGTTGGAGACATCCATAAAAATTTCACGTTCACTCTATAGTTAACAATTGGAATGACTATCGGGTATACATTCCGTCAATCATCTGGCGATAGCGTTCCGCGACTACATGGCGGCGGATTTTCAGGGTTTGGGTCATCAAGCCATTTTCTTGGGAAAAGGGTTCGAGAATCAACCTGAAGGAGGCAATGCGGTCATCGGGACGATAGCCTGGACGATTCTGCACTTCCCGATTCAATTCTTGCCGAAACAAGTCCTGGATCATTTTACTCTCCAGATCGATAGATGTGCTGATTTCGGGAGATTTTTCTTGTGGTAGCCGCAGTTGCTGATTTTGACTTTCTGCCCATTTTTCTAGGGCTTCGGTGTTGGGAACAATTAAAGCCCCGATGCTGCGCTGATCTTGTCCTACTAGCATAATTTGATCCACGTAGGGCGATCGCAAACAAGCATCTTCAATGGGTTGCGGTTCGATATTTTCCCCATTGGTCAACACAATTGTATCTTTGGCTCTGCCTGTTAATACTAAATCATTGTCTGGTGTCACCCAACCCAAATCACCGCTATTAAACCAGCCGTCGGCATCAATGACTTTAGCTGTGGCTTCTGGGTTCTGGTAATAGCCTTGCATAATTTGCGGCCCTTTCAATAGCACTAAACCTCGTTCACCCAGAGGTAAAGGAGTTTTCGTCTCCGGATGGACAATTTTAACTTCCGTACCAGCAATGGGCTGTCCAGATGAACCCCGGACATTATGCCAAGGACGGCGGGCGTTAGTCACCGGAGAGGTTTCTGTTAACCCGTAACCTTGTAAAATCTCCACACTGATAATTTCAAAAAAGTTATCTATGTGCTTTGGTAGCGCCCCACCGCCAGTAATTACGTGCTTCATGCGTCCCCCTATAGCTTCCCGGACTTTGGCATAAACTAGGCGTTCTCCCAGGATATGCAGGGGTAACAAGGCTGATGCTACTATCCCAGATATTATTTTTTCTAAGCTGGAAGCGTGGATATGAGTTAAACTCATTCCTTGAGCAATCCGTTGTTTTTGGATATGGGTTTCACTGGCTGCGAGTAAAAAGTTAATCAGCTGTTGCTTTTTGGCTGGTTGTTCCCGGAATTGCTTTTGCACCCCTTCATAAATTGATTCCCACAACCGGGGGACAGCAATCATGTAATGAGGTTTAAATTTCTTTAAATCTTGCTTAACAGAACGCAAGTTAGTATAAACTTGTGTACAACCTTGAGACAGTAAGAAATACTCCCCACTGCGCTCGTAACTGTGCCAAGAAGGTAGAATACTGAGAATAGTATTTCCTGGCTGTGGTTGCACTACAGTACCCAATGTTTTGACTTGATGTAATAAATTGTTATGAGACAACATCACACCTTTGGGTTTGCCTGTAGTGCCGGAAGTATAAATCAGAGTCGCTAAAGTATCCCCTGTTGGCTGAACCCGCGTTAAGGTCTGCTTAGTGCCAATTTCCCGTAATTGGGAAAAGTTGAGAATTTGGACTGGTGTTTCTGGTGGTGTTTCGTCTGAAAGTAAGATAATTAGTTGAATGGGCAAATCATTGAGTCCAGCACTCAGTTTGTTGAGTGTTTTTACATCTTGGACTACTAAAACTGTGCTTTCACTATTGGCGATAATAAATAATAGTTCTTCCCGTTCGGCTTGGGAACTCCGCACAGCGTTAATTGCACCAGCTGTCATCGTACCTTGATCGGCAATAAACCACCTGGGACTATTATCAGCGATTAAAGAAATGCGATCGCCCGCTTTAACTCCTGACCCTTGCAATCCCGCCGCAAAGTATTTAATTTCCTCTGCTAGCTGGCTATAAGTAATTACTACTTCTGGTTGACTGTTGGGATTATGTAAAGCAACGATATCACCAAATCGTTTTCCCGCCAATGGCCAAATTTCTGGTAGTGCAACCACATCAGTGTAATCCACTAAACGTTGTAATTCTTGGCTTTCTCGCTTGGTGACCTTAGATAAATAACTAGGGGCAGCTTGGATGTTGGTCATAATACATTTCCTCAATATAGTAAACTGGTATTAGGTTATATTATTTCTCATCAATAACTACAGAGCCTACTGTGTAAAGTATTCCACGACTTCAACGGTTGTATTGATAAAAATTTATGTTAAATTAGACTTATATAGACTAAAAGCAATCGATTAGTAAAAAAATCAGTTGCTCAACTTGTGCTGGATACAAAAAACAGAGACCACCTATTTAGCCACGGGGGTGACTACCTATCAACTTCCTAGAAGCTTCACTGCTAACTTTAATCAATGCTGCTGTCTGCGTAGTATTGCCCAAATTACTCTCCAAGATTCTGGCTAGTAAATCCCAACGTCCTCAACCTTTAGTCAAAGATTCAAAATCACTAAAAGCCAGAATTGAAACTACCAGTTTCCCATACTGTACAACTTATGTAGTGACAGGTAACCAGTTCTGTAGATTCAGACCACAATTCTGTTCCAGGTGTTCCCCGAACTAAGATGGTGTATCAAGGTACTAATCTCTGCATAACCAGTGACCACTCAAACCCTCTTAACTTAGTGTTCTTAATGTCCTTTATGGTTTTTTCATCATTTTGCGTAAGTCCTGACTTATTTAGTTTTATTCCTATGGTTAGATATTCAATGTATAAGTAAAATGTTATAATCGTCTATGACTGTTTCATACATATATTAATAAATCTATTTATCTAACTTATAGAGTCTAGAAAATAAACAAAATTATATATATCAAAAAACCGCCAATTATGCGTCAAACTAATAAATATAAACAACTTTGCACCAGAGGATAATATATGAGTTTCATGGATTGTCTATTGCTGACACTGGTTAATACAGTTGTCTGTATCACCCTACCAGCAGTCCTGTCTGTAATCACTACTAAAACCAAGACTCAGAAACCAGCGTTCCCAACCATAGAAGTACGAGAGAGCGAAATTTCGCCTACTATGGATGCAGCCTAGCAATTCCCAATTAAATCACTGGAGTCAGGGTGATGGCTGGGGTTGAAAATGAGCATAAATATCTCAAAAATAACTTATTTTTAGTAAAACTTTACTGACGATTTTCCCGTCGCCATTTTTCCCTGACTAAACGAATTTCATCAAAAGTATAGTTCTCTCCCAATTGTTCTTTAACTGGAGTCAGAGGAATATCACCGAGAATTTCTAACACTTGCCAGATTTTTTGTTGATGTTCCAAGGGTACTAATTGATTTAAATCTACAGGCTGATTTTTCGCCATTAATTGAGAAAGGTGAGTGAGAATTGTCGAGGGGCTAAGATTACGTTTGTGGGCAATTTCGGCAATACTCAAACCTTCTTGATGCAATCTTAATGTGACTAATTCGCTATCCTTGGGGTAATTGTTCTCAGCTAAAGTAGGTGAAGAATAAGTTTTTGGCGCTGTTATGCCTTGCTGTTGACAATAAGCTGTGATTTCTGCCAGAAATGTCTTACCATATTGGGCGAGTTTATGACTACCTACCCCAGAAAGTTGGGCGAATTGTTCTAAAGATTGGGGCTGTTGTTGTGCCATTAACTTCAGGGTAGAATCTTGAAAGACAACGTAGGGCGCTACAGACTGTTCATCAGCTAGTTTCTTGCGGAGCGATCGCAACCTCTGTAATAATAATTCTGCCTCCACAGCCTTGTTACTTTCCGCTACCAAACTTAATTTTTGCGCCACCGGAACCGCAAGAGAAACAGTGCGCTGTCGCTTCATCACTTCCCAACTCAAAGCATTCAACTTTAACACCGAATAACCATCATTAGTTTGTTCTAATAACCCTTGATGTAACAAAGAACGCCCCAACATTCGCCATTCATCTAAAGTTCTATCTTTACCAATACCATAGGTAGAAAGTTTATCGTGTTGATTTTGAGTAATTCTTTGACTTTTAGACCCCCGCAACACCTCAATAATATGTAGCATTCCAAATCTTTCTTTACAACGCGCCACACAAGATAAAAACTTCATGGCTTCAATTGTCCAATCTTCAATAGGTTTGGGATAACGACAATTATCACAGTTACCACAATTTCCCGGAAAACGTTCCCCAAAATAACCCAGTTGAATTGTCCGCCGACAGTCTGTACCTTCAGCATAGTCAATTACCTGACGTAACTGTTGTTTGGCTATTAATTGTTCTTGAGGATCAGTTTTTTGGTTAATACTCCATTCAATAGTTTTAATATCACTAAAACTAAAAAACATTGTACAGCGAGAAGGTTCACTATCTCTACCAGCCCGCCCAGATTCTTGATAATAACTTTCTAAATTCCGGGGTAAATCAAAGTGAACAACTAACCGCACATCTGGTTTATTAATTCCCATCCCAAAGGCAATTGTAGCCACCATTACCCGCACATCATCACGAATAAAGCGAGTTTGATTTTTAGAACGTTCGCCATCACTTAAACCCGCATGATAAGACAAAGCTGCAACTTTATCTTTTTGCAGTTTAAATGTCAGTTCATCAACTTTTTTCCGAGTCAAACAATAGATAATTACTGAACCGTCAGTTTCCCGAATTAATTCTAAAATTTCCGCATAAGCAGATTTAGATTTTTCCCGGACTTCATAGTAAAGATTTTGGCGATTAAAGCTGGCGAGGTGAATGCTAGGTTGCTTTAACCCTAATTGTTGAATAATATCACCACGGACGCGATTTGTAGCTGTGGCGGTGAGGGCTATAGTGGGAACATCTGGGTAACGCTGACGTAGAGATTTTAATTGGCGATATTCTGGGCGGAAATCATGTCCCCATTCCGAAACACAATGGGCTTCGTCAATGGCGAAGGTAGAAATCCCAATTTGATGATGTACTAAGTCTAAAAATGGCAGAAATTTGGGGCTTAAAAGTCTTTCTGGGGCGACGTAGAGTAATTTTATTTTACCATTGCGGATGGCTTCTTCGCGCGATCGCACTGTGTAGGAATTCAGACTACTATTGAGAAATGTCGCCGAAATATTATTATTGCGTAGAGCTTCCACTTGGTCTTGCATTAAAGCAATCAACGGTGAAACTACTACCGTTAACCCTTTTTTCATCAATGCTGGTAACTGAAAGCAAAGAGATTTACCCCCACCTGTGGGCATAATTACCATTAAATCTCGGTTTTGCAGCGCATCTTCAATAATTTGCTTTTGTCCCAGGCGAAAGTTATCGTAACCAAAGTGGTATTTTAGCGCTTGTTCAAGATGGGGCTGCTGAACCATGGTCTGCTGTCTAATCAATAACAGCATTATAAAATTTTTAACGCCAAGGTACGCTAAGTTATTTGGATAAATTGAGAAAGCTAGAGGGGGTGATTCTCTAGCCGATAAAAACTCAATTTATTCTAGATTCTGCCGATGTTATGCAGTCCTAAAATAATACCTGCGCCTAAAATATGCCCAAAAGCTGTGGTTGCGAGTACCGCAGGTAAACCAAAACCACCAAAAAATCTGGCTGAAGGTAAGGCGGGTTCAGCGTAGGGGTACTCCATGGTAAATTTGCCCACAGTAATGGCGATGATGTTGGCAAGAATCATAATAATCCCGACACTGGGACTCCATGATAGGGGTGTGGTGACAGCAGCGAGTAAGGTTGAAGGTAACACCTGTTTAGCTCCTGGAATTTTTTAATTGGTTAACAGTATCATCTGAATATTTCTCTAGTAATTTCAATCAAAAGGGAGATTTTGCAGCAATATTTTACAGTTATTCTCAATTCTTAATCTAAAAGTTGTTCATATATGATCATCTTGAGCATTTTTGATGATTGTATAGGAATAGTAACCAGCATGAATGGGTCAGGCTTATGGGTTCAACTAATGTCCATCAAACAGCAGTGGTAAGATATCCATCCCTGGCAAAATCATCTACACTCAAAGTAAGACTGATTATTTGCAGCTTCTGTTATGTCCTCAATTATAGATTCTTTGCCACCTGCTCTTGCGAAAATTGTCCAGCGCTTTCAGCGTGCGAGTGACCCGAAGCGGCGCTATGAACAACTCATCTGGTATGCTCAGAAGATGAAGGATTTTCCTGAAACCAGTAAACTACCGGAAAATAAGGTTCCTGGTTGTGTATCTCAGGTTTATATCACCGCCGCCTTGGATGATGGTAAAGTTGTCTACCAAGGTGAATCTGATTCCCAGTTGACAAAAGGATTATTAGCGCTGTTGGTTGAAGGCTTAAATGGACTAACTCCTACGGAAATTGTGGAACTCACCCCAGACTTTATTCAAGAAACAGGTTTAAATGTCAGTCTGACACCTTCCCGTGCTAATGGCTTTTACAACATTTTTAAAACCATGCAGAAAAAAGCACTAGAATGTAAGTTAGATTTACCTAGCTAGGTCAATAGCATATCCTTAATCAGGTTTTGAAATTAGGGTGTTGCTGAATCAGAGTATGAAAAGCCGGAAATACATTTTTTTCCTCTTACCTTTGCGTCTCTGCGCCTCTGCGTGCAAAAAATCCATATTCTCTCCTCTCTTCTCGCCTGTGGGGAGGGAAAAACTAACCACAGAGGCGCAGAGTACACAGAGAAATGAGAGTATAACAACTAATATTTAATTCGATGTCAACTAATTTAGTATCAACCTCTGCGCCTGACGGATTTGGTGGAACTGTTGAAGAATATACTTGGAGTTGGGAAAACCAACCATTAAGGGTGATTTATGAAACTATTGGTACTGGTTCACCTTTGTTGCTATTACCTGCTTTTAGTAGTGTTTCTACGCGGGGGGAAATGGGTGAATTGGCTGGTTTACTAGCTCCTCATTTTCAAGTTACAGTTTTAGACTGGCCAGGGTTTGGGGCTTCTTCTCGTCCGGGTTTAAATTACCGCCCAGAAATATATCAGCAATTTCTCGCAGATTTTATTCTCACTGTATTTAAGACTCCTATTACTGTAGTTGCGGCTGGTCATGCTTCTGGTTATGTATTGCAACTAGCTGTTAAACATTCTGATATATTCACACGAATTTTACTCCTAGCTCCTACTTGGCGGGGTCCTTTACCAACTATGGGTGCTAATCTACAGATAAGAGAAATTGTTAAGGGTTTAGTGCGATCGCCTATACTAGGTCAAGCACTATATAAACTCAACACCACACCATCCTTTTTAACCTGGATGTACCGCCGACACGTATTTACGGATGAGGCTAAACTCACACCCAGTTTTATTGAGAAAAAATACCAAACGACACAAAAACCAGGAGCTAGATTTGCTTCTGCGGCCTTTGTCACCGGTAATCTTGACGCTATCAGTCAGCAAACAGATTTTCTCACACTTGGGGAATCTTTGTCTGTACCTCTCATGGTAGTAATTGGCGAGTCGAGTCCGCCCAAGTCACGAGAGGAAATGAACGCTTTAGCCGCATTACCAGGAGTGAGAAGCGCCATAGTTCCCGGTTCCCTGGGACTCCATGAAGAATATCCAGAACTGGTATTCACAGCAGCTCAAGATTTTCTCTTATCTGCGTAAAATCATCGCTCAATAATGGTGAAAAATTGCTACGCATACATCAAAATCTTTAATATTTACAACTGATTGCAGATACGTCAGGACAAAAGCCACTTTTGCAGTAGCAGTGGAATCACTTCCTCTCATCTAATTACAGTAAATCCACCACAAAAATATAAAAAGAATTATTATGGGTGGTAATGATTATCTAAGCTGAGAAAAAAGGTATTTAGACAATGTTAACCGAAGAAATCACGAATACAATACCTGTAACTGTCCTCACCGGCTACCTGGGTTCTGGTAAAACTACTCTGCTTAACCATATCCTCACCTACGAACATGGCAAGAAAGTAGCCGTAATTGTCAATGAATTTGGGGAAGTTGGTATTGATAATCAACTGATTATTGATGCAGATGAAGAAATTTTTGAAATGAATAATGGCTGTATTTGCTGTACAGTGCGTGGTGACTTAATTCGGATTATTGGTAATTTAATGCGGCGGCGGGATAAGTTCGACCATTTAGTAATTGAAACTACTGGTTTAGCTGACCCAGCACCTGTAATTCAAACATTTTTTGTTGATGAAGATATGCAAAATCTACTGTCTTTAGATGCAGTAGTAACTGTTGTGGATGCGAAACATATTTGGCAACATTGGGATGCTGACGAAGCCCAAGAACAAATTGCTTTTGCTGATGTGATTCTTTTAAATAAAACTGATTTAGTAAGTCCAGAACAGTTGGATGAATTAGAACAGCGTATCCGGTCAATGAATGCAATGGCTAAAATCTACCGTACCCAAAACTCGCAACTAGAAATGGATGCTTTATTGGGTGTCAAAGCTTTTGACTTAGCGCGTGCTTTGGAAATTGACCCGGATTTCTTGGGTGAAGATGCTCACCAACATGATGAACAGGTTTATTCTATAGCTCTGGTGGAATCCGGGGAATTAGATGGGAAAAAACTCAACGCTTGGCTTTCGGAGTTATTGCAGACCCAAGGGCCAGATATATTCCGGATGAAAGGAATTTTAAATATTACTGGTGAAGATAATCGCTATGTGTTCCAAGGTGTACACATGATTTTAGATGGTAGAGCTGACCGCCCGTGGAAAGAAAATGAAATTCGCAAAAATCAATTAGTTTTCATTGGTCGTAATCTGAATGAAGCCCAATTAAAGCAAGATTTTCTCGCTTGTTTTGTGTGAAGTAATTTAGAGAGGGGATTAACTACCTCTGTACAAGGTAGATTTCCCTACTCCCTACTCCCTACTCCCTTTAATTTATGAATCCCACAGCTAGTAAAACTCAGGAATTTGAAGCATATTATTCAGGGATGCTGTCAGACTATGTGACTGCGATCGCCTGGTCTCCTCATGGTAAAATTTTAGTAGCCTCCTCCGCAGCTGGTGAAGTTGTACTGTGGAATGATGGCAACCTCACAACCTTACAAACAGGTAACGGTACATCAGTAGACTGTGTAGCTTTTTCCCCAGATGGCAAATTTATCGCCGTTGGTGGACAGGATGGACAGGTAAAAATTTGGCAGGATACTAAATTAATTACCACATTAGAAAACGCCCCAGCATGGGTAGATAAACTAGCGTGGAGTCCTACCAGTAATCAACTAGCCTTTAGTTTAGGGCGTTACGTCCAAATCTGGGATGCTGACACCAAGGAAGTTGTGATTACCCTCAATTTCGATAACTCCTCAGTATTGGGGATTGATTGGCGCAGAGATGGACAGTACCTAGCCATTGGTGGCTATAAGGGAGTCAAAATTTGGGATAGCCAAAACTGGGACCAAGAACCGTATCTTTTAGATATGGCTACTGTCAGCCTAACTATGGTTTGGTCGCCTGATGGCAAATTCCTGGCTTCTGGAAACATGGATCGTAGTATCGGTGTTTTAGAATGGAACAATCCCGACCCTTGGGTGATGCGTGGTTTCCCTGGTAAAATCCGTCAATTAGCATGGTCAGAAGCCACTACTCAACTGGGTGCGCCGATTTTAGCATCCTCCAGCGTTGAAGGTATTGTGGTTTGGGAAAAACTAGAGGATGAAGATTTGGGATGGGAGTCAAGAATTTTAACTAATCACGTCGATATTATCACTGCGATCGCCTTTGCGCCTAATAGCTTCCTTCTGGCTTCCGCCGCTAGTGATGGTTGGCTGTGTTTGTGGAAAAAAGCCAAACAAGTTACCCAAGTCCTCACAGGCGTTTCTGGAGGCTTTTCCAGCCTCGCTTGGCATCCTCAAGGTAAATTCCTCGCCGCCGGTGGAGACAAAGGTGAATTACTGGTTTGGTCAAAAGCATCACGAGGTCAAGGATTCGGGCGTGGTTAATAATACAAAATCATGCAGGTTGAAGGTAGTCAACTTATTGGCTATGCTGTATCAGAAATAGTATTTGTGTATGAATTATGAACATAGCCAAAATGATTTTGCTTGCCTGTCCTGTTTTTCTTACCTCTATACTACTACTCGCAAATCCGGCGCAAGCATCTAGTCTTCAATCTGCATCTGCTACTAGCATGATTTCAGTGGCATCTCACCAAGCAATTACTGAATTACCAACTCTTCATACCACAAAAACATCTAACCCAATTATGGATCAACTTGGTTGCAATTGCGCTACTTGTTTACAGTCAAAATTTGAAATCCTGCAAGGCCAATTACCAGTTAACAGTTAACAGTTATCAGTTATCAGTTAGCAGTTAAGAGACATAAACTGTTCAACTAATATCAATAGAATCATTTCCCCGATTTTTTCAAAAAGTTGGGGATATTTTTGTTCATACTGTATCCAAACTTTTTCAAGTTAAGGCTACAATTACTTTAGATTCATTTCTATAATAATCTCCATAATCAGTGCATCTACTATTTTAAAATGTTCAGAATTTTCATATATCACTGATGAGTTAATGATGCTAAAAAAAATACTATCAAATAATTCCTTAAGAGCTACCTTAGTCGTCTTTACAATTACATTTTTTGGCTGTGAAAATCAAGCTGCAAGCACTTCATTCACTCAGACAAGCACTAGGATAGACGAGAATCTTCCCCGTGTTGTCGCAACTACCAGCGTACTTTGTGATTTAACTAGACAGGTAGCTGAAAATACAATTAACCTGATTTGTTTGGCTTCCCCTGGTAACGATTCGTACTTTTATCAACTCAGACCTGGAGACAGTGAAGCGATCGCCCAAGCTAATCTCATTTTCCACAGTGGCTATAATTTCAAACCACAATTAACCAAAATATTGACAGAAAGTCAAAATCCTGCTCCCAAAGTAGCTGTTAGTCAACTTGTAGTTACTCAACCACAGCAATTTCAAGCATCTGGTCAAAATTTAACTAATCCTCATATTTGGCATGATGTAAATAATACTATCAAAATGGTAGAAGTAATTAGTAACAATTTACAGAAATTAGAACCAGAAAACGCCACATTATATAGTGGTAATGCCACAAGAATTAAAAATGAACTAACTCAACTCAATAGTTGGATAAAATCCAGAATAGATACTATTCCCGATAATAAACGTAAATTAGTTACAACTACTAATATTCTCAATTATTACACCACAGCCTACAAAATTCCTTTGGTACTAGGGTTAAACGGGATAAATAATCAAGTAAATCCTACAGCTACACAAGTAAATAGTTGGGCGAGAACTATTCAACAAGCGCAAATACCAACAATTTTTTTAGAGACGACAATTAACCCTCAATTAATTGCACCTGTGGCGACAAAAGCCAATGTCAGACTTTCCAAAAGGCAATTATATACCTATGGACTGGGTGAACCAGGAAGCGAAGCCGATACCTATCAAAAATTGATGATGGCGAATACACGCACAATTGTCGAAGGTTTGGGAGGGACTTATTTAATTTTTACCCCCCAGGTTTCCCAATGAAAAGTAGTAGTGGCGTGGCAAACTTAAAATAGTGTATTAGAATTAAGAGTTTTTAAGTCCTACGAACTTACTGTTGTGTAGGTCGTGACGGGGCGTTTTTCGCGTTTCTAATTAGGTCGCGCAATTTTCTTTCCTTTTTTTTCCGTCTTTCGGGATCTTAATTTCGTTAAACGGTTGTTTTTTTGATTTTGATAGTTGCAAATAATTCTGGCTCAAACTGATGATTGGGTTCAATTGCATTTAATCCTGGCTGAGAAATGTCCTGATTCTAGGTTGCTGCGGTTAAGCTTCTTTTTAAGGATCTGGTTTTTTCGCTAAAATTCTTAGACTGAAGTTAAAGTAATGTAACCTACAAAATGTGAATATGAGTAAAATTCGGATTGCTCTGATTGAAGATCATGACCTCACCCGTGTAGGGATTCGGACAGCTTTAGAACAAAAGCCAGAAGTTGAAGTTGTAGGAGAAGCGGCTAATGCGGCAGACGGTCTAAAGATGTTAAAAAAACTACAACCAGATATTGCAATTGTGGATATTGGTTTACCAGATAAAGATGGTATTGAGTTGACAAGGGAATTAAAAGCGCTCTTTCCCGGAGACGATTCAGCAACAAAGGTACTGATTTTAACTCTCCAAGACAATAAAGACGCAGTGCTGGCTGCTTTTGCAGCTGGGGCTGACTCCTATTGTATGAAGGATATCAAGTTTGAGAATTTATGGGAAGCAGTGCGCGTAACTTACGATGGTAATGCTTGGATTGATCCGGTGATCGCCCGCATTGTCTTACAACAAGCCCAAAAAACTCCCCCATTCGGGGAAAATCAGCCCATAATTCAGCAAAATATTTTACCAAACTCCGAATCTGAACAGGAAGAGGAAAATATTAAGGCTTATACCCTTACAGAAAGGGAGTTAGAAGTGCTACAGTTAATCGTTGAAGGTTGTAGTAATGCAATCATTGCCGAACGACTTTATATTACAGTTGGGACGGTGAAAACACACGTCAGAAATATTTTGAATAAGTTATGCGCAGATGACCGCACCCAGGCCGCCGTGCGCGCCTTACGTTCTGGATTAGTGGGATAAAGTTCAGTTTGAGCCGAAAAACCATGAAGCCAAATCCACCGCCGTGGAAAACAAGGAGTGCTTGATCAGTTCCCAGTGGGTAAATTCTCTTGAGAGACTAATTTTTGATCTTTGAGGTAATCAATGGGATAAAAATTGCCCAATCTTGCCATTTTAGTATCCCTAAATTTAAAGTCAAATATGACTGAAATAGCCACCGAAAAATTGAAGCTCATGGTAGTAGACGATGAGCAGGATAACTTAGATTTACTCTATCGTACTTTTAGGAGAGAGTTTACAGTATATAAAGCTAACCATGCCTTAAGTGCGCTAGAAATTCTGGACAGAGAAGGCGAAATGGCTGTCATTATTTCGGATCAAAGAATGCCGGAAATGAACGGGACTGAGTTTCTTAGTCTCACAGTGGAGCGCTTTCCAGACACAATTCGGATTTTATTGACTGGTTTTACTGATGTTGAAGATTTGGTGGCGGCAATTAATTCCGGTCAAGTTTTCAAGTATATCACTAAACCCTGGAGTCCTGAACAACTCAAAATATTAGTTGAGCAAGCTACAGATACATATCGCCTAGTCAAGAAGCGTACCCGTGAATTAAGTCGCTCTTTGCGCCGAGAATCTTTATTTAATGCAGTGACAACGGCAATTCGGGAATCCCTGGATTATGACAGTATGCTGCAAAAAATTGTGACAACTATTGGTGAAAAATTTGCCACTACTTGTTGCTTACTCAGACCAGTAGAGAGCGATCGCCTAACAGAAGTAGAATTTTGTTATCAAGATTCTCAATCTAATTTATCTGATTCTGCCTACGATCCCAGTCTATTAATTGAAAAAGTTCTGCAAACCCACCAGTATCAACTTACTCAAGAGATACATGACGGTAAGAACTGTCAGCAGATGGTTGTACCACTGGCATACCAGCAGCATTTACTCGCAGTCCTGGCTATTTATCAGTGGGGAAACAAACAACCTTGGCAAGAGGAAGAAATTCAACTAATCGCAGGTGTCGCTGAACAAGCAGCGTTAGCTCTTTCCCAAGCGAAACTCTACCAACGCCTCCAAGAAAAGCAAGCACAACTCAAGACTGAACTGGAAGTAGCTCGCCAAATTCAACACAATTTGCTGCGCCAAACTCTACCTGAGATCACTGGTGGAAGGGTGCAAGCCTGTTGTTACCCAGCCCGTGAAGTGGGAGGAGATTTTTTTGAGGTGTTTGTCCATCCCAAGGGCGATTTATGGTTAGCCGTAGGTGACGTTTCCGGTAAGGGTGTTCCAGCTGCTTTATTCATGGCTAGTGCCATTTCGGTATTACGGCGAGAATTAGCTCAAGAAACCCCAGCCGAACCAAATGTAGTAGTACATCATCTCAATAATGCTCTTTATGATGACTTGATGAGCAACAATTGCTTCATTACTCTCGTCTTGGCTCGTTATACTCCCACAACTAAAGAGCTAGTTTATGCTAATGCTGGTCACATCTATCCTATGCTTTGGCCGCATCAAAGCACTGTAGATGTTAACCCTAATTATCTGACAGTACGGGGGATTCCTGTGGGTATATTACCTCTATGGCAAGCAAATTCAGGTAACTTAGTTCTAGCTTCAGGTGATACCTTTCTCCTAGCTAGTGATGGCATTACAGAATCAATGGTATCCCATCAACTCTTACATGATCAAAAAACTGAGGATGGCGGACAGCTAATTAGCCGTTCTATGCTCAATCAAGAAGGACTGTGGCAACTTTTAAAAACAGAACCCCAACCACTCTCTCTAGAGAATTTACTAGCCCGCATTCAGGCAGATAACTACATTCAAGAAGATGATCAAACTATACTCTCACTGGAGGTTTTGTAGATGATGAAAAGTGAGCTTCATGTACCAAGTGATCTAAATTATTTAAATATCGTTGAAAGCTGGTTACTAGGATGCTTAAAAATCCATCTCAAAGAATCGGTTGATTGGTCAAGGCAATCAAGTCGTTTGCGCCTAGCTTTGGTAGAAGCATATTCTAATGTAGTTCGTCATGCCCATAAAGAACAGCCTAGCTTACCGATTCTATTACGTTTGGAATTGAAAAATCGAGATATTGCTATAGAAATTTGGGATTATGGCGAAGGCTTTGATATGTCTACTTACTTTCCGCCCAACCCCACAGATAAACAAGAAGGCGGTTATGGATGGCTGATTATGAATCGTCTGATGGATAATGTGGAATATCAGTTACAAGTTGATGGTGGAAATTGTCTGAAGTTAGAAGCCACTCTACCAGAACTTATTAGTTAAAAATTTTGATGATTTTTAATTTCTAGATTGCCGATTGCCAGACTCTATAAGTATTCTATACGCTAACTTACAAACAAGTCTGTTCATCCCCGACTTTTCAAACATCCTCTTAGCGCAATGGGGATATTTACTTTCGGCAATCAGAACGGTTGATCTCAAGGTGGAAAACTTGATATGTTCCTGGCTGATTGGGTAAGATACCCAAGGCTACAGCTACATACAACATGAAAACCCATATAGGCTAACTAGTATAGGTATATTCATTAATATTAATAAATGTTTATCTAGTTAATAATTTTTGCTAATTTTATTTGATTTATTACTAGTAATAATTAAATACTTAATGTAGTAGCGAGCCTCAATTGCCAACTTTAACTAAATAGAAGAAGCTTTGGCATAGCCCTACAAACCCCAGGATTGTCAATTGGGTAAACAATCAACCTGAGTAAACCAAAGTATATGACGAAATCTATGGAAGCTTTCTTTTGTTTGTCGCCACGCTATCGCCTTGATGATGAATCACCTTGGCTACAGGGTATCGACCCCAGTCGTCATTACTGGATTGCAGTCAATGGAGATAGGAATGCAACAATAGCTATACCTGGGTTAGTAGTTTACTCAATCAGTGACTTGAAGGCAACTATCAGCCAATTTCGATCTTTACAGCCTGGGGAACAGATGACTGTGAATAGAATTGCTACTTCTTGCACTATCTACTGTGTTACTATTAATTGTTATGCTGTGGAAGGGCGAATTGATGATGCTCTAGTTTGGCATCTGTTTGATCAAGAGACTTTAGACAGTTTATTAATGACAGCACACCCAGAATGGCAATGTGCGCCATCAGATATTGATTTAGGTCGAAGATTGCTAATGCGTTCTTTGCAGCAGACTAGTGCATCTAAAAAATCAGTGAATTTACCAACGTAAATACAGTAACTCTTGAGGAGAAGCTGACAGCTTAATTTTAGCAGTAATAATTTGAACATTTTCGGCTTCTTGTTGGAAGTATAGCGCGATCGCCTCTCGCCCCATAATTCTCGTTTCAAAGGGTGGATACATTACGCCATTATCGGCAAATAGGGCAGCACTGAAGAGATAGAGGTGAAGTTATTCAGTGAAGGGGTCAACGCCCATATCAGCTACTACCTTACGCAGAATCGAAATTTGCTGACTAAAATTCAGTGCTTTCAGGGCTTCAAGTACTTGAATACCATCACGAGATAATTGATAGCCCACGGGCATGGGTACAATTAAGTATTTTACCATCAATTCTGATAATTCATACCAGAAAGCCAGCTTTGTATTATCATTGAGGATACCGTAAGAACGGGAAATTGGCGTATTTTTTCGAGTAGCTAGGTCACGCATAACATTTAATTGCTCTGCGTGAGACATCTGCTTAATTTGATTCAGTAGTCCTGCTGCTATTTGTAAACGCGCTAAACCTGTGGCTGCTGGTGTAATAGAACGTCCCATTTCTGTGTACGCATACCATAGCACTGCTAGCTGGTCATCCGTGCTTAGACTTTGGAATAAAGACATGGTATAGTTCACAACATCACCAGGTTTAGTGCCGTAATTGGCATCGTTTGATAAGTGGTTGTAAGCTGAATCAGAAGTGAATGTCATGATTTCACTACAGTTGATTAATTCGAGTACGCAGGTAATTTATAGGACATTTGGTTTACCTTTTTATTCGTATTCTGTATTATTGCTTAACAAAAATCAAATAACTATTACATATAGGTGTGTTAATAAATATTTAACATAGGTTGTACCAGTCAATTTAGATCAAAAAAATGGATCAGGATTCTGCAACTAACAGCAGTGTAGTTAAGGAAAAAGCCAGGGAGTTAGGATTCCATAAGGTGGGGATTACTGCGGTGGAGGGGGTAGATGATACAGAGGCGCAGAGGTTACAAGCATGGATAGCGCTGGGTTATCACGCCGATATGGAGTGGATGAATCACCCCAAGCGTCAAGATGTTAGCTTAGTTATGCCGGAAGTGCGATCGCTGATTAGTGTCGCCCTCAATTACTACACACCAGATCAACGTCCGGAAGGGGAGGAATACGGGAAAATCTCCCGCTATGGTTGGGGTAGAGACTATCATAAGGTGATGCACAAAAAACTCAAGGCTTTGAATACTTGGCTGGAATCTCTGAATGCAGGTATTAAAGCTAGATATTATGCAGACACAGGCCCTGTACAGGATAAAGTCTGGGCGCAACGGGCTGGTATCGGTTGGATTGCTAAAAATGGTAATGTGATTACTAGAGAATATGGCTCTTGGGTGTTTTTGGGAGAGGTATTCACAAATCTGGAATTAGAAAGCGATCGCCCACACACAGAACATTGTGGTAGCTGCACTCGTTGTCTAGAAGCGTGTCCCACAGGTGCAATTACTGAGCCTTATGTAGTGGATGCAAATCGGTGTATTGCCTATCATACCATTGAAAATCGCGCCGAAACATTACCAGAGACAATCTCATCCAATTTACAAGGATGGGTTGCTGGTTGTGATATTTGTCAGGATGTCTGTCCTTGGAATCAACGTTTTGCCCAACCAACGGATGTGCCAGATTTTAAACCGTATCCTGCCAATATTGCGCCTCATCTGATAGAATTATCCAACATCTCAAAAGAGGAGTGGGATCAAAGATTTCCCGCCTCAGCTTTGCGGCGGATTAAGCCAGAAATGTTTAGACGAAATGCCCGTGCTAATCTTGACGCATCCCAATTAAAGAATGACCCCGAAAGTAATTATTTTTGATTTTGATGGCACGATTGCGGATACAGTAGATGCTCTAGTCACTATTGCCAATCGTTTAGCTGTAGAGTTTGGTTATATACAAATTACCCCAGAGGAACTTGATCTACTCAAGAATTTTACCCCTAGGGAAATTATTAAATACTCAGGTATCTCTTTATTTAAGATACCCTTTTTACTGAAAAAAGTTAAAGGAGAACTCAAAGAAAAAATTCAAGAGTTGAAACCCATAGCAGGAATTGACGCAGCTTTAATAGAACTGCATAATCAAGGTTATAGACTGGGAATAATTACGTCTAATTCTCAAGAAAACGTCACAGCTTTCCTAAAAAATAACGAATTAGAACAATTCTTTGACTTTATTTATTCAGGAGTGACAATTTTTGGGAAAACAACCATCATTAATAATGTATTAAAGCAAAAAAAACTCAATACTCAAGCGGTGGTTTATGTCGGGGATGAAATCAGGGATATAGAAGCATCGCAAAAAGCTAATATCAAAGTGATTGCTGTTACTTGGGGCTTCAATTCCCCAGAAGCTTTAGCTAAACAGAATCCAGATTTTTTGATTCACCAACCCAGTGAACTAATGGAAGTTATGAAAGTAATTAGTTGAGTTGGGGGAATAGAAATCATGGAACCACTCCCGCAGGTTTTGAAGTTTTAGGATATGACTTGAGTTAAATCCTGTGGTGTTAAGTCGCTGTGTATAACTTCGCCATCACGGAACCAAACGATGCGTTTCGTTTGACGCGCCACTTCCGATTCATGAGTTACCATGACAACGGTGATTCCACTGGTATTTAATTCGGTGAAAATGTCTAAGACTTCCTGGGTTGTATGGGAATCTAGTGCGCCTGTGGGTTCATCGGCGAGGAGGACAACGGGACGATTAACTATAGCACGAGCGATCGCCACCCGTTGTTGCTGTCCCCCAGATAATTGCGTGGGTTTGTTATTGAGGCGTTGTTCTAGACCAACTTTTGTCAAAGCTTCGGCGGCGCGATCGCGTCTTTCGCTAGGATTTACACTAGCATAAACCATTGGTAACATGACATTTTCTAAGGCTGTGAGTTGGGGTAATAAGTGAAATTGTTGGAAGACAAACCCCAGTTTTTTATTGCGGATTTTAGCTAAATCTGCATCGTTCATTTGGGCGACATCGAGATTATCTAAATAATAATGTCCGGTGCTAGGGCGATCTAAACAGCCGATAATATTCATGGCTGTGGATTTACCGGAACCAGAAGGCCCCATAATTGAACAATATTCACCTTCATTGATGGTCAAATTCACATCATTGAGGGCTTTGACTTCGGTTTCTCCACTCCCATAGATTTTAAAGATATTCTCTAGGCGAATAATTGCCGATTTCGGTGCAGGATTGGGAACCAGATCATCGGTAATTGTGATAGTTTTTGCCATAATAATTTGAATACTAATTCATAAATACGTTAATGTTTACATTAAAACGTTCTGCTAATTGTTGGATTTGAGTGAAAGTTAATGCTTTTTCTTTGTTTAAGATAGATTTTATCGTTTCCGATGAACCAATTTCAGGTAAATCTGATAAAGTCAGTTTGTGTTCCGCCATTAAATAAGCTAACACATCATTTCCATGACAATTAGGGAGAGGGTAATGTTCTGTTTCATAAGCCTCAATTATCGTTCCCAACGTATCTAATAAATGATAAAGAGGATGTTGTTCATTAGTACCGATTTCATCAAGTAAATCGTTTAATCTTATAATTGCTTGTTCATATTCTTCTTCATTACGAATTGTCAGTAAAGGAAAAATAGCATTCCAGTGAGTATTAATATCTGGGGGAAGGGTAGTTAGTTTTTCCATAGATTTTTATCGTACACTTATTCTACTTATATTGGTGAATTATAAGCGTATATTTAAGCACTATTTCCGTTTAGTAATCCATATACCTAATATAGCTATAAAAGTCCATCCAATGCTAGCAATGATACTTAAAATTAAAGATGCTATAAAGGGATTAAGGGGAGTTTGAGGAGAAATAATTGGTATGGGTTGATTGATTTTATCTATATGTTGAACTATGACACCGGAAACTATCGCACCACCACCCAAGCCAATACCTAATATTTGAATGGTGTTTTCTAAAGAGCGATCGCGTTCAGCTTGTTTTATCTCCACTATACCGCGAATAGTATCAACTAATTGCCCAAATAATTCTTGTCCTGGTGTCAGATAGTTAATATCTGTTTGGATCTGTTTTTGCCATTTTTGACATTCTTTATCGAGGAAGTCTTGCCAAAATTGGGGACTGGTTTGATTATTTATGGCTGTAATTTTATTTAAGCAAGTTTCATAATTTATAATATTTGTTTGAATTGATGTGTTATGAATTTGTAAATCTTGTAAACATCGGGTATAGTCAAAGCTTTTTCGCGGAATTTCTGATAAGAGTTGCTTTAAACTAGATATCTGTGTTTTGGAGTTAGATATCAAAGTTTGAAATTCTTTAATTTTATCCTCTAAATAACTGTAAATAGTTCTTGCGTTGCTGTAACTTTGGCTTGCTTGGTAATTAAGATATAGAATTTTATGATAACAGCATAATAAATCTCGTAACTGGTCGTAAGTATTTTCAATAAGTGGGAGAGTATTAGCTTGGTGATTATTTAAAAGTATTAAAATCTGACATTGTTTAACAGGATTATTCGGTTCATTTGGATCATTTACTTGGTAGATAAATAACTGACTAGCAAATAATTCTCCTGAGACAGTAAAAGCAGAATTTAAGTTTGTACCAGCAACTAAAGCATTAGCGATTTGTTCAGCTAATAAATTACAGTCTTCATTTGCGTCAACTTCTCCATAAATCCATAAAGTTTGTCCTAGAGAAGCTTGAATTTGGGAAGGTAAAAAACAACTAGGTTGAAAATGTTGGATTTGCGGTACATTAATATCAATATTTGCTGATTCTGGAAGCAGTGTTAAATCAACTGCGTAGGTATCATTAAGTAAAAACGGTTGTAAATTGACATTAATTTTAAATCCGTCTGTCGTTGAGAAACTTCCTAAATCTAAATCTCTAGAATTAGTTAACCATTCGGTTTTTCTTCCTAGTTCTTGTTGAGGTTCATATTTACCATTGTTATAAACAATTAATTGAGATTTTAAATCTTTTAAACTGGTAGCAGGAAAGGAAGATACACCAATATTAGCTAAATTTTCCCATAAAAGACTAGCATTGGCGACAACTTGATTAGGTGTGTGTGCAAGAGTATGTCGCAAATGGAAAGCGTAGAGAGTAATAGTAAAATTCTTCACGGTTTTGGTTGGGATTTTTTATCATCGGATAAAGGTGAATTTTCTTTGATAGCATTTTGAATCTGTTCTTTAGAGGATTCACTCATTTGATTGGCTGGTGTTTGAGATTTAGTACCACCTGGACCTAAAGTTTGATTATCACCATTTAAAGAAGAAGGAATTTCTTGTCTTTTATTTTTAAATACCTCATTGAGTTGAGTTCTTGATTTTAACCAATCTCTAATTCCATTAGCTATTTTTTCTGAATCATCTGGTAAATTATCCATTAATTTAGTGAGACTTAACCAGTCTTCTTGAGAAAATAAACTAGATTCAGATTCGATGACTTTAACAAAAGCTTGGATTGTTCTTTGATAAGCAGACATTCTTTAAACTCCTTTACCAATTGCACAAAAAGCTGACCAATAAAAAGGTGATACAAATATTTTGACGTTACCACCTTGATTTCGTTCCTCTCTTGAAAAATAATCATCTAATTCATCTTGCCAATCTTCATCAAGATTTGATTCTCGTAGCCATTTTCTAAATTCTTTTATTGTTGTATCTCGTAACCATACTTGGGCAGTTTGCAAAGCTAAAACAATATTATTTTGATGTTGTAATTCCTCGTAAAATTTTACCATTAATAAAGCCGTAGCTGTAGCACTGACAGTCCAAAGACTACTAACTACATTGGTGCTACCAGCCAAAAGAAAACCATTAGGTAAACCAATATATTCATCACTTGTATTTTTCGGATCTATCATTCCGGTTTCACAAGCAGCAAGGGTGACTAAACGACAGTTATTTAATTTAAGATTAGTGATAATGTCTGCTAAAGAGAGAATTTCATCAGCTAATTGTAAACCCGAATCTAATGGAGAATCAGGGTTGAAATAACCGTGACAGAAAAAAAAGAGATTATTAGCTATAAGCAGTTTTTCATTATTGGAAGTAATTGCAGATTTCTTAGCTTTATCTTTTTTCAAAATATTACTTTCATTAAACTGCTTTTTAATCGCAGCAACTGCACCTAAATCTCTTTCATATAAATCCTCTGTGGGTGTTTGAATTGCAAATAAAGATTGAAAATTATCAAGTTGACGGAGTTGCGCTTGTTGTAATAATTGACAACTTGGTGCATAACTCACACCTTCAGTAAATAAATCCATTAAATAGGAATCTCTAACAGGTAAAGCATGGAGAGGTAACAGGTGTAAGAATTGATGGGGAATCAAAATTAATTTCTGACATTGTGGTGGTATTTTTTCTAATATTTCTTCAATGTGCAGGATTTTTGGTAAATTTTGTAGACGTTGTTCTAATTGATTTTGCCATTGCTCTTTTTGTTCGTAGTAGTCGCTCAAATATTCAACAACCCAATCAATTAAAGCTTTTCTATCTTTTGATTGGGATTGCCAAATTTTGACTTCTTGACCTCCTGGTTGAATCACAACAGCGATAATTTTATCAGATGTAATATACCATTCAATAATTGCTGTTTTGTTATCAAGAATATTTTGCAATGATGTAAACTCAAAACTAGCACCAATAGGTAAATATTGATCTTGTAATTTTTGGCTTTCTTGTCGTAAATTTTGTAGATTTTCCCTTAACAAGTTAGCATTTTCAGCTTTACCAGTTTGCAGTAAATTCTGTCCACTAGCTATTTCATCTCTAAGTTTTTCTAATTGAGTAACAACCTCACCAGGGAAGATGGTTTTTAAGTCACGACTGAGAATTTGTTCTACTAAATTGCGGGTTTTACTGCGTTCAATATAGGTGATAGCTTCCGTTTCTCTACCTAATGCTAAACAAACTTCTACCATTCGTCTAAAAAGTTTATTCCATTCCTCTGCTTGTTTGCGTTTACTTTCCTCCCCAGAAATAATTTCACCCCGTAAATCTTCAACTGTGATAATAGCATCAGTAAAGGTAGAGTAAGCTAAATCAAACTGTTGTGATTCTTGATAAACAATACCTAGATTTAATAAAGTTTCAGCGTTTTTTTGAGGGAAATTGGTACGATTTCTGACTTCTAAAGCAGCAGTATAAGCAGCGATGGCATATTCTAGATTATCGGCTTGATCTCCTCTGATTCTGTTAGAGTAGGCAGTTGCCAGATTATTTTGCGTGGCTGCCCAATCTACAGGAAAATCGGTGCGAGTTCTGACTTTTAAAGCAGCAGTATAAGCAGCGATCGCCTGTTCCAGATTATCGGCTTTATCTCCCCTGATTTTTTTCGAGTAGGCATTCCCTAGATTATTTTGCGTGGCTGCCCAATCTACGGGAAAATCGTTGCGATTTATGACTTCTAAAACAGCAGTATAAGCAGCGATGGCATATTCTAGATTATCGGATTGATCTCCTCTGATTCTGTTAGAGTAGGCAGCACCTAGATTATTTTGCACAGATGCCCAAGTAACAGGAAAATTAGTGGGTGTATAAACTTCTAAAGCCGCCGAAAAAGCAGTTATCGCCTTTTCCAAATTCTCAGCTTTATCCTCTCTAATTCTGTCAGAGTAGGCAGTACCTAGATTATTTTGCGTCATTGCCCAATCTACAGGAAAATCTGTTTGGTTTCTTACTTCTAAAGCCTCTCCATAAGCAGCGATCGCCTGTTCCAAATTCTCAGCTTTATCCCCTCTAATTCTGTCACAGTAGGCAGTACCTAGATTATTTTGCGTCATTGCCCAATCTACAGGAAAATCCGTGTGGTTTCTTACTTCTAAAGCCGCCGAAAAAGCAGTGATCGCCTTTTCTAAATTCTCAGCTTTATCCCCTCTAATCCTGTCACAGTAGGCAGTACCTAGATGATTTTGCACAGATGCCCAAATTTTTGGGGAAATGTTACGGGTAAAAAACATTAGAGCTATTTCATTACCAGTAATAGCAATTTCGATGTTATCGGCTTTGTTACCTAAAGGAAATTCGTTAATCAGATTACTAAATTCACCTATCAAAACAGCGAAGCATTGTGCTTTTTCTAGTTCTGCTTCTGCTTCTGCTTCTGCTAGTATTTTTGTTGCCCAAGCCTGTAATAATTGAGCAAAATTCAGATTCAGTTTATCTATATTTGCTGTCAGTAAGGGGTAAACTACCTGGGGATTACCCCCACTTTCTTTGGTTGCTTGTAATACTTCTAATAAAAATTGTAAATAGGTATCAATATCTGCTTCATTAATCGGCGTTTCTGCTTCTGAGGTATTTGCATCTAGGGGTATATCTAAGGCTGCACTCAGTTGAGAAGCTAAAGCTATCAACCAGTTAGCAGTATTTTCCTCTCCTTCTTGGGTAAACATCCCTGCTACCCCTACCACCACCTGTAAAAAGCCAGCATCTAATAATTCGGTATTAGCTTGCAATATCGCCGGTTCTTCACCATTCGCACAACTTAGGAGTTGTTGAATTAGCTGTTGATATGCCTGGAGGCGCTGTTCATCCATTAGCAGATGCAGGTATTATGTAACACTTTTTTTATTATGACAGAGTAAAATACACAATACATATAGTCACGTAGTCAGCAATCTTGAGTTACGATAATACCTGCAAATATCTTGCCGAAAACTACCCTACTGAATTTGCTCAATGGTTACTTGCATCTGAAACCCCAGATATCCAAGTCCTCAAAACAGAATTGAACCTAGAACCCATTCGCGCTGATTCGGTGACATTTCTGCAAATCGCCAACCAAATTTTACATTTAGAGTTTCAAACTACACCAAAATCCACATATCCCCTCGATTTTCGGATGCTGGATTATTACACCAGATTAAAACGCCAATATTGGTGTGATATTGAACAGGTGTTGATTTTCTTGCAACCAACGTCCTCAGAAATTGTCTTTAATACACAGTATGTAGACAAGAAAACTAGACATGAGTATCGCGTGATTCGTTTGTGGGAAGAAGATCCTACACCCCTACTCGCTAATCCTGCACTTTTACCATTGGCGACATTGGCTAGAAGCAATTCACCCGAAGAGTTATTAGCGCAAGTCGCAGCTAGTCTCGATATGATTGAGGTAACAGACGAGCGACAGAATATTTCAGCTTGTGTTCAGGTTTTAGCTGGTTTGCGATTCGATAAAGGTTTAATTCAACAGCTATTTAGAGAGGAAATTATGCAAGAATCTGTAATTTACCAAGATATTTTGCAAAAAGGTTTGCAACAGGGAGAAGAAAGAGGGAAGAAACAAGAGGCGTTACAACTGATTTTACGTCTTTTGAAACGTCGCCTGGGTGCAGTTGAACCAGAAATAGAAGAGGAAATTCGCGCTTTATCCATTACTCGACTAGAGGATTTAGCGGAGGCTTTGTTAGATTTTTCTAGCCAAAGTGATTTAATGAATTATTTAGGGAATGTATCTCAAGCAAATACAGGAGATTAACCGATTCTAAGCACTTCTGAGGGCAACAATGGGGTCTAGTTGTGCTGCACGACGGGCAGGAACGACCCCAAAAAATAAGCCAATTCCGCCGGAAACACCAACTGCTGTGGCGATCGCAGTAGCAGAAATTGCGGCTTCTAAGGGTGTGACTGCTGCTACCAAAACAATACCGCCGACACCCATCGCAGTCCCTACTGCACCACCGATAATGGAAACAATCACGGCTTCAATCATGAACTGAAGTAAAATATCTTGTTCGGTTGCACCAATGGCTTTTCTCAGTCCAATTTCTTGGGTGCGTTCGGTGACGGAAACTAGCATAATATTCATGATACCAATACCACCGACAAATAATGATATCCCGGCGATCGCCGCGAGCATAATAGTTAATGCACCTGTAATTTGACCGACGGTTTGCAAAGCATCCTTTTGAGTATTGATACTAAAATCATCCTCCCCGGTAATTTTGTGGCGCAACCGCAGTAAATTAGTAATTTGAAACTGTGCTGCATCTACACTTTCGGCATTTTTAGCTGAGACGACAATATAAGTTAACTCTAATCCGTAGGGAGAAGTTCGCCCCACAATTCTATTCGCCATTGTCATCAGTGGGATTAAAGCCGCTTCATCGTAATTCACCCCTAAATTTGAGCCTTTGCTTTCGAGTACACCAATAATTTGAAAACTAGCGTTTTTAATCCGTAACTGCTCACCGACTGGGTTACTATTACCAAATAGTCTGTCTGCTAAGTCTGCACCGATGACCACAACTTGATTATTGCGCTTCATATCTACGTCGGTAAAAAATCGCCCTGTGGCTGTTTCAAAGTCACGCACTGTTAAAAAGTCGGGAGTCGTGCCAATGATATTCACATTACTGTTTTGATTACGATAGATGAGTACCTGGCGACTATTCAACTCTCCGGTAACTGCGGCTACACTGGGAACTTGATTGGCGATCGCTTCAGCATCTTCATAGACTAAAGTTTTCGGTACATCTCTAGAGATGCGCTGAGATGCTTGATTTCCTGGAATCACAAATAACACATTTGGCCCTAAAGATTCCAGTTGTTTAGAGACAAACCTTTGTCCCCCTTCCCCAATTCCAATCATCGCAATTACCGAAGCATTCCCGATGACAATCCCCAACATAGTCAGGGCGCTACGCAACTTATTAGACAGCAGGGTTTTTCCTGCCATTTGCATACTTTCTAAAAGATTCATAATAATTCGTAATTTGTAATTTGTAATTTATTCGGACTTATATCAATTTAATATAAAGATGCAGACAAAGAACCCCACCCTAACCCTCCCCGCTTGCAGGGAGGGAACTAGAGAGGTAAATGTGCAGCTTCATAAATAATTGGTATTACGCAAAAACTCTCTCAAACCCTTATTCCTCTGTGTCCTCTGTGTCTCTGTGGTTCGTTTTTTCATAATTTATACTTTGTAATTCTTATGTGTTAATCAGTTATTCTGCTCTCTGGCTTTTCTGTTGATGTAGTCTTTTGGTGGGTTGATAAATACGCGATCGCCTTCTTCTACTCCCTGTAAAATTTGAGTTTGGTCTGCGATTTGCGCCCCAATGGTAACTTCTCGAAACAGGGGTTGATTTTTCTCATCTGTGACTAAAACACCAGTTTGTCCTTGTTCGGTGACAATTGCTACCGTGGGTAACACCAAAGCATTACTGAGGCGATCGCCCAAAAAAGTCAAATCCACATTTAAACCGGAACGCAGTTCCTCAGTACCCGTATCCAGAGCTACCCGCACCTGAAAGGATGTCACACCTTGTTCCACCACCGCTTCGGGAGCAATCAACCGCACATTACCTTTAAATACTTGATCAGGATAAGCATCAGCGACAATTTCCACTTCCTGACCCTGTTCAATTCTGCCAATATCCGCCTCTGGGACTTGCGCCAAAACTTCTAAACCCCTAGCAACTGCGACAATAGAACTAGAAGTTGCAGATGCACTGGTAGAAGCAGAAGTTGTGGGAGTTACAAAAGCCCCCACATTGGCGTATTTCTGCGTCACAATTCCCGATAAAGGCGCACGAATTACTGTGTCTTGTAACCTCACTTGTGCCGCTTGAATTTGCGCTTCCGCCCCTTTTACTGCGGCTTGACGTTGAGCAATTTCCTCTGGACGACTGCCATTTTCTAATAATATTAATGCAGCGCGGGCTTCGGTTACAGCAGCTTCCCTGGCGGTTATTTCTTCATTGCGGCTACCACTTTCTAATAGTGATAGTCGTTTTTGGGCTTCATCTAAACTAGCTTTTGCTCTTTGGTTTTCACTAATATACTGTTCTAATTGGTCTTGAGAAGTCGCCCCTTCCTCTGTTAATTGTCGATATCTGTTGACCCGTGATTGGGTGAGATTTACCTGTGCTTGGGCTGAATTTACCTGTGCTTGTACTTGGGCAATTTCCTGAGAGCGATTCCCCGCACGGGCTTGATTTAACTGCGCCTGAGCTTGGGCTAAACGCGCCTTGGCTTGCTCTATTTCTTGGGGACGACTCCCCGCACGGGCTTGGTCTAATTGTGCCTGTGTTTGGGCTAAATTGGCGCGGAACTGGAGGATTTGCGCGTGTATGTCGCCCACATCCATCCGGGCGAGAACTTGTCCTTGTTCCACGCGATCGCCTTGTTCTACATATAACTGTGACAGCACACCGGGGTTTTTAGGACTAATATTGACACTTTGAACCGGTACTACTTTACCACTGGCGGTAATCCTTAAAGTCACATTTTGGGCTTCTACAGGAATAGTTAATTCGGTAATGTTTTGCTGACTATTTCTCTGATTTACCAGGTTATAGGCAATATTTGTCCCCACAGCTAAAGAACCTGCGACTATTAACCCAATACCCCAGCGTAAGGGATATTTAATTTTACCAATCAGAGGAACTTCGATTTGTGGAACCATAATAATAGCCTACGAATAACACTTAGCTGTAATAAGCTGATCAAGCCAGTGCAGGAATTTATCAGTTATCAGTTATCAGTTATCAGTTATCAGTCAAGATATATATTTAGCTCTAAGTCCCCTAATACATAGGCGTGTTCACTGTTCACTGTTCACTGTTCACTGATTTAAAAGACGGGTGGAGTAAATACTCAAATCCATCCGTACACCAAACAACCAAGCTGAGATTCAGCTTTAGAGTTGCTTAATCTTTCTTTATATTAGCTTTTAGTGTTTGTTTACGCCTTCAGCTGCGAGAATAGTTTTGCTTTTAATTATCTGGAACTCCTCAAGGTGACATTCCGTTGTAAATTAGCCAAAGCGCGATTGTAATTTAAAATCGCGGTGATTCGATTCCCTTCGGCTCTGGTCAAATCGTTTTCGGCGAAAATTACATCTGTTTGAGTTCCTACGCCGGCTTCAAAGCGCAACCTTGCTAAACGCAGGGCTTCTCTGGCTTGATCTAAACCTGCGGTAGAAGTTTGGATGTTATCTAGGTTTGACTGTAATTGCACATAGAATTGTTCCACATTGAAGCGAATTTGGTCACGCTGACTAGCAAATTGATTTTCGGCGATCGCAATGTTAACTTTTGACTGAGCTGCACTAGCTTTAGCTGCTCCCCCATCAAATAAAGTTAAACTCGCTGTAACCCCTACAGAATAACCATCAGTCAAACTGCTGCCATCATCAAACCGATCTATGATACTGTAGTTACCATTTACACCAACTTGTGGACCTAACTGTGAAAGAGCTTGTCGGCGCTGTTGCTCAGAAATATTCCGTTGTGCTAAAAATTGTGGTAATTCTGGACGGTTTTGAAACGCTTGGACAATAGATTCTTCTAGGGTTGGTTCCCAAAGTCCCGCTACTTCCACAACATCGGCGGCGCTCACATCTACAGATTGAGATAAATTTAAGAGAGTAGCAAAATTACGGCGAGTAATTCTTTGTTGTGACAGAGAATTGGTCAGCGCCTGTTGAGCATTAGCCAAATTCACCTGAGACTGTAGGACATCGAACTGTGTCCCCACGCCAAACTCTTGTCGAGATTGAGCATCCCGTAAACTAGCTTGGGCATTTTCCACAGCCGACCGATTAATTCTGACTAGTTCATCTGCTTCTTGTAAATCGTAATATCGAGTAGTGACATTCAAGCGAACTTCTAAATTTCTGTTCTCTACATTCAGTTCATTTATCCGTAGGGTTTCCTCTGCGGCGCGGACTCTAGCTCGACGATTACCAGAGGTATAGAGATCATAATTTACTTGTGCTTGACCAGTGAAACTAGTGCTGGATTGCGATGCATCACCAGTAAAACCATCACCACTGTTAGTCAAGTTAGTATTCACATTCGCGTTGGGCGAGAACACCGCTTCAGCTTGTTTTAATGCCGAGCGACTGCGTTCTAGCTCCAAGATGGCTACTTCTAAATCTCGATTGTTACGTTTTGCTAGCTCCAAAGCCTGGGCTAAAGTGATGGCTTGATTGCGCTCAATTTTAACTTCTTCTGGCTGAGTGGGAAACTGGAGAAGATTGGGGCTAGGGTTGAGAAAATCGGGTACTTGTACAGCATCAGGGGGAGTTTGCGCCGCCACAGTTGTGAGGAAAGTGGGAACTACAAGGGCGATCGCCACAGCAAAACCCATAGAATGTAAACAAAATAAGCGTAAATTCATAGTTTTATCTAGGAATGAATTAGTTTTCTCAATAATTATAAGATCGGTAGTGGAAAACCCCATCAGCCTACAATTAAACCATCCTGAACTCGAATAATTCTGTGAGTTTGAGCTGCAATGTCTGGCTCATGAGTCACAATCACAAGAGGAAGTCTTTGTTTTTCCTAGTCCCCAGCCATACCTGAAAAATCCTGTAATTGACTTTTCTAGTGAACTTTGCCTTTCTTCTCCAGCACAGATCGTTTAAGCTAGCTGGAAGATTCCTTGATTTGTGGCTAAGAGGCGGTACTGTGCCTAAACATATTAGTTTGATTTCTTTTCTGGTTGTCTGTAGTTTGTGGAATATGCCCCAGGCTGTCCACGCACAGGCACTGATACCTCATACACTGAACATAGATACAGAAAAATTAGAAGCACAAGGGTTACGGTTAGCACAAGAAGCGGCTCAACTCGGACAGTTTCAGCAGTTTGATTTGGCTCTACCACGGGCGAGATTGGCTAGTCAACTGGCTCCGAAGAATGATCGCGTCTGGTTCCTGTTAGGTAGTTTACATTTACAAACCCAAGATTTTGATGCGGCGATCGCAGCTTTGCAAACAGCACAAAGGATTAATCCCCAAAATCCCGAAATTTTGTTTGCTGTGGGTTCGGCTCATTTCCAACAGGAAAAGTACCCAGCCGCAGCCGATTATTACAAACAGGGTTTAAAGTTAAAGCCTGACCACCGAGAAGGTCTGTTTGATTTGGGAAATGCTTACTATAAGTTAGGTCGATTACCGGAGGCGATCGCCCAGTACAATAAATCTTTCTCTCAAGATCGCAAATTTTGGCCGGCGATTAATAACATTGGCTTAATTCAATATGAACAAGGTGATGTTAATAGTGCAATTAAACAGTGGCAAACTTCAGTTAAAATCGACAAAGAAGCCCCAGAACCATTATTAGCATTAGCAGTGGCACTGTACAATCAAGGCAAACGCCAACAAGCTATATCAATGGGAGAACAGGCACTCCGTATGGATCAGCGCTATGGTAATTTAGATTTCCTCAAGGAAAATCTCTGGGGTGAAAGATTACTATCTGATACGGAAAAATTCTTAGACTTGCCCCAGATTCAAGCAGCTCTACAGCAATCAGACAATTAATCAGCTTTTTGCTATAGCAGGGAATAGCACTTCGGCTTACTTCGACTTCGCTCAGTACAAGCCGCTCAGTGTACGGGAACGGGGAACAGGCTCGCCTGAGTATAGTCTAAGGGCTGGAAACTCCCTAATTGTCAGAGTTTCATTACCTGTTCCTGTCCTCGCTTCCTTATCTGTTGCTATATTTACCAGTAGTCATAAGTAAAACCCCCGAATTTTATTTGGGGGATACCACTTGAGCAGTTGCTAAACATACTATCCTATAGTACATATAGACTATATCCAGCCGGAATGATTCACCCAAAATATTAGTGGGCGAGTATTCCTCAGTAGTTAATCCATCTCATGAGGGAGAAGGGCGATGATTTGTTCCACAAATTCTTGATGATCGACAATGGGTTTAGAGATGTAGCCATCAGCACCGCTTTGCTTGAGAAAGTTTTCGCGATCGCCTTCCATTGCGTGTGCAGTTACCAGAATTACAGGTAAGTTTGCTGTTTGGGAATTTGATTTTAAAATTTGGGTAATTTTAATCCCATCCACAGACTGACCTTGGTAAACGCTTCTGGAAAGAGAAACATCCATTAAAATTAGGTCTGCTTCTCCTGCGTGGGCAATTTTGATCACTTCTTCCACATTTTCTGTATGTTTGACATTCAAGCCACCCCGCTTAGTCAAAATTTTGGAAAAAACGCGAGCATTAATTAGATCGTCTTCAACAATTAAAACAGTTCTCATGAGAATTTTATTTATAGAGTTAAGGGAGATGACACCCGAACAAAAACAGTTGTCTAGCTCCTTTTTAACTATTAAATTGCCACACCACCATCAAGGATAATACTACTGCTGTTTATCCTTCACCGATCAAAATTATGTCAGGAATCCCCTTTCATCCGTTATGCTGTGTTTGCTGCGGTGTTCAATTCAAGCGACTTTTGTGTAATTAAATTTCAGGGAAAAAACTCATGGCAAAACAGTTAAACCTTCTCCCCAAGGGACAGGTAATCACAACAGCCCTGCATACGGAGATGCAACGGTCTTACCTAGAATATGCCATGAGTGTAATTGTGGGGCGAGCGTTACCAGATGTGCGGGATGGTTTAAAACCAGTGCATCGGCGAATTTTATACGCCATGCATGAACTCGGTTTAACGCCAGATAGACCCTATCGTAAGTGCGCTCGTGTGGTGGGAGATGTGCTGGGTAAATACCATCCCCACGGCGACCAATCAGTTTATGATGCCTTGGTTAGATTAGTACAGGAATTTTCCTGCCGTTATCCCCTATTAGCAGGACATGGTAACTTTGGTAGCGTCGATAATGATCCCCCAGCAGCGATGCGCTACACAGAAACACGTCTCGCACCCATCAGCTATGAGGGAATGTTGGCGGAAATTGGGGATGAAACGGTGGAATTTATCGGTAACTTCGATAATTCCCAACAAGAACCCACCGTACTACCGGCACAGTTGCCTTTTTTGTTGCTAAATGGCTGTTCTGGTATTGCTGTGGGGATGGCGACAAATATTCCTCCCCATAATTTGGGGGAATTAGTTGATGGTTTGATTGCGTTAATTGACCAGCCGGATTTGTCAGACCAAAAGTTATGGGAAATTATTCCTGGCCCCGATTTTCCCACCGGTGGCGAAATAGTTGGTAAATCAGGGATTCGGGAAGCATATTCCAGTGGTAAGGGGGGAATTTTGCTGCGGGGTGTCGCTAACATGGAGGAAATTGCACCTACCAGAGGGACTAAGCGACGGACGGCAATTATTATCACGGAATTACCTTATCAAGTAAATAAGGCTGGGTGGATTGAGAAGGTAGCAGATTTAGTTAATCAAGGTCGTATACAAGGAATTTCTGATCTGCGGGATGAAAGCGATCGCGAAGGAATGCGGGTGGTAATTGAACTCAAGCGTGATACCAATCCTCAAGAACTCCTCCAGAGGTTGTATCAGCAAACTGCATTACAAAGCAACTTTGGGGCGATTCTCTTAGCGTTGGTGGATGGACAACCCCGCCAGTTAAGTTTGCGCCAGATGTTACAGGAATTTTTGAAATTCCGCGAAGAAACTCTAAACCGTCGTTATGGTTATGAGTTGGGTAAAGCAGAAAGCCGGCTGCATATTGTGTCTGGGTTGCTGAAAGCTTTATCTCAATTGGATGAACTCATTGATATTTTGCGCCATGCTGCTGATGGTACTACCGCTAAAATGAGTCTTTGTAGTCGTCTAGATTTGAGTGAGGCTCAAGGAGATGCTATTTTAGCGATGCCATTACGTCGCCTTACTAGTTTAGAACAGCACAACTTGCAGCAAGAGTTTGAGGAACTCAGCGCCCAAATTGGTTCATTGCAAATATTACTCAGCGATCGCCGAGAATTACTGAAGACACTGAAAAAAGACTTGCGATCGCTCAAGCGCAAATATAACAATCCCCGCCGCACTAAGCTGTTAACTCCAAACAAAGAAGCCGCAAAACTTCAACCCAAAATAGCCGAAACTACCCAAAATACCCCCTCTTCTCAACCACCAGAACCAGTAGTTTTAGACTTTAGCCATCGGGGATATGTGCGTCGTCTCCAGACATCAGGCAAAAAATCGAAACTTGAAAACGGTCTACCGGATCATGACTTCATCATCCAAAGCGATGTCACCGCCACAGATCAAGAGTTGCTAGTAATTACCAGTAGTGGCAAAGTTTACCCTGTGAACATAGGAGATATTCGCCCGACTACTGGACGTTCTCCACGGGGAACACCACTGATTACCATGCTCAGTACTACCGCTCAAGGTAATCAAGAACCCGTCGTCAGTCGTCTAGTTCTCCCAGAAAACCGAGAAGCTCAACAGTTAATAATGCTAACGAAGGAAGGACGAATTAAGCGCCTATTGTTAGGGGAGTTGACTAATCTGACTCGTCGGGGAATTACAATTTTGAAGCTCAAAGAAAATGATCAATTGTTATTTACCCAGTTAGCCAGTCCCAAGGAAAATCTGATTTTAGCCAGTTCCGGGGGGCGGTTGTTAAAGTTCGCCGCCGATGATCAACAACTTCCGGTGATGGGTCGCACAGCGATGGGTTTACAAGCCTTGCGCCTGTTGAAACATCAACAAATGGTAGGCTGTGTCACGGCTGCTGGGGAGGATCACTTGTTGCTGGTGACTGAAGAAGGATATGCCAAACGCCTACCTGTGAGTTACTTAAAACGCGCGGAAAGGGGTAATTTAGGTACACAAGCCCTGAAATTTGCCAGTAAAACCGATCATTTAGTTGCTATGCTTCAGGCGATCGCCTCTACGGAAATAGCAGTAGTCACGAACAAAGACCGTGTGATCCGCGTACCTGTAGAAACAGTGCCAATTTTAACTAGAGAAGGTCACGGTGAAAGCGTTTTTGACCTGCAACGCGATGAAAGAATTATTACTGTAATGGCAATTTGTCAGTAAATCAACGTAATTTAGCCTCATTGGTCACTAATGACTAAGCGGCGGACGGCTATCCCTCTGATCCTTAGAAGGAATTGGCTTCCCGTCGCTTTTTTTCTTTTGTGGAACAGGTAAGATGCTTATTCTGGGCGGGCGAAGTATGCTTACCACTTATGTACAAAAGAAGGATTTGGCTAAATCTCTCAAGTCTATTCACTCCGGCAAATCTGTAAATCTACTTAGTGATAGATACTTTTTTTGTAAAACTCATAAACACGTAATTAAGTCCATCCATAGTAATAAAATATAAATAAACTTTGCATTTCTCAACTTTTTTGTTATATTAGTTTACATAAGGAAATAATACTTTGTAAATCTAGTTTGGAGTGCTAACCATGACAAACGCAACAAACGTTAATACCCCCGTAACTGAAGATCGCAACGCTTGGCGCTGGGGCTTTACACCACAAGCAGAAATCTGGAACGGCCGCTTGGCAATGATTGGCTTTTTAGCAGCAGCATTCATCGAGTTGTTTTCTGGTCAAGGCTTCCTGCATTTCTGGGGAATTCTGTAAGTTTGACACGGACATGGAGGGACGATAAGACCACTTGTGGCGTGTTCCAGCGAAGTGTCAAGGAATCCTCGCTTCTTTAGGACGAGGAGGTATGTCAATATACCGAAATAGCTAGATAAAAAAATAAATAAAGAAAACCTGGTAGTGAGTTATCATTACCAGGTAATTTGTTTGTAATTGATTTTGTCTTTAGTCATCAAACATTTCTGTACAGCTAATGACTAAATTAGTGATTACTACCGAATGTATTCCTTGAGAACACTGTTGCGATTCGGGTGACGTAACTTGCGGAGTGCTTTCGCCTCAATTTGGCGAATCCGTTCACGGGTAACATTGAAAATCTGTCCAATTTCCTCCAAAGTCTTCATGCGTCCGTCATCCAAACCATAGCGGAGTCGGAGTACATCACGTTCACGAGGACTGAGACTATCGAGGACTTTTTCCAGGTCTTCACGTAGGAGATTTTTGGAAACCTGATCTTCGGGAGTTTCACCATCAGATTCAATAAAATCCCCTAAACGAGAATCTTCTTCTTTACCGATGGGAGTTTCTAGCGAAATGGGTAACTGAGCAGATTTAGCAATAAACCGTAACTTCTCGATGGTCATTTCCATGCGAGTCGCAATTTCTTCCTCAGTGGGTTTGCGACCCATTTCCTGAGATAGCAACTTGGTAGTTTTCTTAATCCGCGAAATGGTTTCGTAGAGGTGAACCGGGAGGCGGATAGTACGGGATTGATCAGCTATGGCACGGGTAATTGCTTGACGAATCCACCATGTAGCATAGGTAGAAAACTTATAACCTTTTTCGTGGTCAAATTTTTCTGCGGCGCGAATCAAACCGAGACTACCTTCCTGAATTAGGTCTTGGAAGGACAAACCACGATTCATATATTTCTTAGCAATTGACACTACAAGACGCAGGTTCGATTGCACCATTTTATCTTTTGCCCTGCGACCAACGTGCAGGCGATAACGAAATGCTGGTAGTGGGATTTGTACGGCTTCCGCCCATTCCCGATATTCAGGTTCGCGTTCTAACTGTTCTTGGAGTTGATCGCGCACCCTTTCTAATTCCAACAAATCGGCGATTTTCCGCGCCAATTCAATTTCTTCGTCTGCCCGCAATAGCCGGATTCGACCAATTTCTTGTAAATAAAGGCGAATCGAGTCTTCGGTATAGTGCTTTTTCTTGCTTTGTGTCCGACGACGAGATTTAGCGGCTTTTCCAGACTTTGTGCCGTCCTCATCAGACTGAGGCTCTAAAAACTCATCTTCGCCATCATCGTTAATCAGCAAGTCCTCTTCTTCTTCTTCTTCTTCGACTAAGAGTTCCAACTCGAGCTCAGGCTGATTTATTATTTCTAGGTCAGGCTGATAAATGCTTTCGAGTACGTTGTTAGCCTGGTTCATGCCGCGTTCCTCATGCTCCTTGCAGAATCAATTACTCAAGATGTGGTTACTGCTCTTTTTGAATGAGCCAGTTAGCTACCGAAAATAGGGTTTTAGGCTGATTTCCCGGAAGTCTTTTCGGAAGTTTTGCTCCTCGGTGGGAGAGTTTTTTGACTGTATGTGCAGAGTCGTAGTTAAACAGTGACTTGCTCATTTTAGTTAGAAATTATATGTGTTGCTAGGACATAAAACTTTTAACTAATTCGTCTTTACAAAGATTTGTCTTGATCTCAAAAATCTACCCATCCAGATCAACAAGATATGTCTGTAATATGAATGTTGGCATATTTTCTGATAAAGACTTTTTCGATTGTAGCCTGTTTCACAAAAATTGCACTCTTTTTGTGTATTAATCATGATGCCATTCAGCAAAGTAAAGCCACAGATCACAAAAAGATATTGTTCATAGTAGTCATGCCCTGAGACTTTTCTCAAACTTTTCGGTATCTTCGTGGCGTTATCTTCACATTCAAAGGAAATTACACCCGCTTTAACATACTTTTATGTATGTTGTGCAACATTAATCACTCAGAAACAGTTTTGTTAATGTTAACTTAAGCGAGAAATATTAATGCACCCATTTTTACATTTCCTTCATAAAGGACTCAATCTTAAGAATTGCATGAAGTTCCTGGCATCTGAAACATGGCAAGAATCATCATGGTTGTCTTCATATACCTCATCTGGCTGCTGACAAATGCCTGAACTAAGGAGTTAAGGCTGTGACGAAACCATTTATAAGGCAAAAAATTGAGATTCGACTGATTGGTCTTATTCACACATTAGCGCACTGCTGAGATTTCAACCCTATGAAAGTTGACAAACTGTTCTTATTGTATACACCGATATTCTAATCAATTCAGCAGAGATTTGTCAGTCAAAATTACAGATATTACGCTACTGAAGGCAAATATTTAGATGATACAGACACAATAATAGTCATTACCCCGGCAATACTGGCTGGTTTTAGCAGTCGGAAGTGGGAACATAGGGAAGTGAGATGATTGGTTAAGAACCTACTTGCATAATCGCTTTCAGTAAGAAAAGTGTTAAATATAGTACTTTCAACTTGATGAGAATGTTGGGATTCCCTAATATTGAATCTTGAAGATATTTAGCTAATTTTGCTTGGTAGACAAGATTTCACTTTGCTATTTCAGCATAACAAATGCTTTTTCAACTTGTGGAAGAAATTAACCCAAAATTTTGCGAGCAATTCTTTTGACTTTTACTGAAATGGGGAGAAATTTGGCATATCTCAAGAGTCATCAATTTATACGCTAGAAGGAATTATTGGTCTTTAATTCACAAAACCAAGAAGCGCGGGGGTATACACTCCCCATAGTTAGTGCTTCAAAAGTATTAAATATTACATAAATGTCGAGTTGTTCCCTGCTATAAAAGTAGAATTAAGATTTGCTCGGTTTTTATGACTACTTTTTCAAAATCAAACCGGGGAGGTATTGTTTTTTATTATATTATATGAGTTTTATGGATTTTAGAGAACCTCATCCCGATTCCCTATGGTTGGTGAGGCTACCTTGTATACACAAGTTGGGGGATTCATCAAACCACGCGCCTAGCCCCCGAATACCAGGGCTACGGTGTACACACAAGTCGGGAAATTTTCATTTGTGCCATAAGACCCCACCCCTAGCCCCTCCCCCGAAGTTCACCCGGAGGGAAACCCTCCTTGTGACTTCTCTCCGCAAGGGAGGAGGGGAACTGGATTTCTGATTTAATCCGGTGTGTGGCTGAGGATGTATGTATGTGGTAGCCCCAAGGGAAGCAAGTTATTAGCTTGATGTTTAGATGTCTAAATCTGTGAAGTTGAGTTTAGAACCATAGGTTTCGATAAATTCCCGTCTGGGTGCAACGCGATCGCCCATTAAAATGGTAAAAATACGATCAGCTTCGGCAGCGTCTTCAATTTCTACTTGCTTCATTTTCCGGGATTCTGGGTTCATAGTAGTATCCCAGAGTTGTTGAGGCATCATTTCGCCTAAACCTTTGAAGCGTTGAATGTTGTAGTTGGCGTTGCTGGGAAGTGTCCCTAGATACTGTTGTAGTTCCCGTTCGCTATAGCAGTATTCATGATTCTTACCTCGTTCTACTTTAAATAGTGGCGGACAAGCTATGTAGATGAAACCCTGTTCAATCAAGGCGCGTTGATACCGATAGAAGAATGTTAACAACAGTGTGCGGATGTGCGCCCCATCTACGTCAGCGTCGGTCATAATCACGATGCGGTGATAGCGTAGTTGGGTGGAGTCAAATTCATCGCCTTTTACACCTAAACCGAGGGCTGTAATTAAGGATTGGACTTCGTTATTTTTGTAGATTTTCGCGTCGTCTGTTTTCTCGATGTTGAGAATTTTACCACGTAGGGGGAGGATGGCTTGAGTCCGGCGATCGCGTCCCTGTTTAGCACTTCCACCTGCGGAGTCCCCTTCCACAATAAAGATTTCTGACTCGCTGGGGTCGCGGGAACTACAATCTGCTAACTTCCCTGGTAATGGGGAAGATTCTAGTACAGATTTGCGTCGGACTAACTCCCGCGCATGACGGGCGGCTTCTGCGGCTTTAAAGGCTTGAATAGCTTTATCTAAAATTGAGTCGGCGATTCCCGGATGAAATTCTAAATACTCACTGAGAACTTCTCCCACTAAGGAATCAACAATTCCCCGCACTTCAGTATTACCGAGTTTGGTTTTGGTTTGTCCTTCAAATTCTGGATCTGGAACTTTAACGGAAATTACGGCTGTTAAACCTTCCCGGACGTGTTCGCCACTGAGGTTAGATTCATGTTCTTTAATTTTATTCCGCTTACGGGCGATCGCATTTAAAGTCCGAGTTAGAACCGCCTTCAAACCTTCCAGGTGAGTACCACCATCAATGGTACGAATATTATTCGCAAACCCCAGCACATTGTCTGTGTAAGCGTCAGTACACCACTGTAAAGAAACTTCCACTTGGACATTATTACGTTCCCCATGCACATAAATAATTTCTTCGTGCAGTGGTTGCTTATCACGGTTCATGTAAGCAATATATTCTTTAATCCCACCCTTATATTCGTAAGTTTCGATTCTGGGGGTATCGGTTTTCAGCAATTCTAGACGGTAATCGCTAAAGGTAATTTTTACCCCTGCATTCAGATAAGCCAACTCCCGCAAGCGACCCGCTATGGTGATGTAGTCAAACTCAATACTATTGGTAAAAATTTGAGTATCTGGCTTGAACTTGATAGAAGTTCCCGTTCTCCCCGATTTTTCCGGCTGTACTTGCAGTTCTGTAACTGGTAGACCCCTTTCATAGCGCTGGACGTGAACTTTTTGCTCTCGCCACACAGTCACTTCTACGACTTCTGACAGGGCGTTAACCACAGAAATACCCACCCCGTGTAATCCCCCGGAAACCTTATAGCCACCACCGCCAAACTTACCGCCGGCGTGTAGTACGGTCAATACGGTTTCTAAAGCTGATTTACCAGTGCGAGAATGAGTATCAGTAGGAATACCCCGACCATCATCTGTGACAGCCACCGAACCATCAACATTGATATCCACTTCTATATGGGTACAGTGACCCGCCAAAGCTTCATCAATAGAGTTATCTACCACCTCGTAAACTAAATGGTGGAGTCCTCGCGGTCCCGTAGTACCGATGTACATCCCTGGCCGTTTACGGACGGCTTCCAGACCTTCCAGAACTTGAATCTGATCGGCACTGTAACTGCTCGTCATGAAAATTCTCCTGATGCGTGGGTTTAAAGTCGCCCAAAAACAAAAAAGTTAAAACACCCCAAAATTCTAACACAAAAGGCTTCCGGGCGACTGTGGAGCAATTTTATGAGAAGTTTATCTAGGGATCTAACCCCATAAGTTTTTTGATTTTATTGCCTGAAAATTTTAAATTGCCGAAATTGGGTCTAAATACAGAAACGAAGACCTAAGTTAAAATCAAATGCTTGTCATCAAAATTAACTTAATGCCTAGACTGAAACTGCCCATCAGCAAAAATTCGATAAAAGCTTTAAGATTTTATCACAAAAGCTTTACGGAAGAGTTGAAAGTATGGGAAGTATTGACCAGTGACTAAGTTAATTGTAGTTTGTGGGGCGACGGCGACTGGTAAATCAGGTTTGGCATTGAAGTTGGCGATGCGGTTAAATTCTGTAATTCTGAGTGCAGATTCTCGTCAGGTTTACCGAGAATTTGATATTGGGACGGCGAAACCAACATTGGCAGAACAAAAATTAGTTCCACATTATTTAATTGATATCTGCAATCCCACAGAGACGATGACGTTAGCAGACTATCAGGAACAAACCCAAGGGTTAATTACAACTCTTCCGGCTACACCATTGTTGTTAGTTGGTGGTACGGGTTTATACATACGTTCTATTGTGCAGGGGATGAAAATTCCCAGGGTTGCACCGGATCAGGCATTGCGATCGCAACTGGAATCTTTAGGACAAACTACGCTATATGGGATATTGCAACAAGTCGATGCGATCGCCGCCCAGAAAATTCACCCCCATGACACAGTGCGGACATTACGAGCATTAGAAGTATTTTACATTACTGGTGTTCCCATTTCCCAGCAGCAAGGAGAAAACCCCCCAGACTATCCCATTTTGCAAATTGGGTTAGATTGTGAAGTCGAACAAATCAGGCTCCGCATTCACAAACGCACAGAACAAATGATCGCGGATGGTTTAGTAGAAGAGGTAGAATATTTAGTTGCAAAATATGGTGCTGATTTACCTTTATTAAATACTTTGGGATATCAAGAAATCAGGCAATATTTAAATGGGGAAATTTCCTTGGATGAAGCCAAAGAATTAACTGTTTTACACACGCGACAATTTGCCAAGCGCCAGCGTACTTGGTTTCAAGCAAATCCCCAAATTCACTGGTTTGATGCCGATGATCCTGATTTATTTGAGAAGGTTTGGCGGCGTGTGGAAGAGTTTTTTTAGTTCACGCAGAGGCGCAGAGGCGCAAAGTTAAGAGGTTTTATGAAATACAGCAGTTTGCAGGTAGATGAGGTACAGATATTAATACTCAAACTCTTGTGGGGTGGGCATCTTGCCCGCCTTAGTCTACTAAAATTAAATATGCTGTATCTCTACAAAGTATCAGGATTTATGCCCATATCCCGCAGTCTTTCTGCTAGTAATTGGGCGCGTTCTTCTGCTTGTTCAGCCCGTTGCTTTTCTTGTTCCGCTCGTTCATCGCCAGTAGGTACAATAGTTCCATCTTCGTAACACCAGCGTAACCAATTATCTTGTCTACCTTCAAATTTCCCTGACCACAAAGTTAAACCTAAACCTACTTGTTCCAGCCAAGTTTCTGAAGTTTCAAAATAACGCCTTCCCCTGAGTTCATAAATTCGTAATACTTGTTCGCCTAATTGCTGATTTGGGTCATAGACAATATAGTAACTCGCCCGCATTTGCTCATAAATTTCTAACTTTTTACCTAATTCATCACCTTCTTTATTAGAGACAATTTCAATCACAACTTCTGGAGGTTTGCCAAAACGCCAAACCATATAACAACGATTGTGTTTTTCCCACCACTTTTCTGGAATTTGGACATCTAAGCTCAGAAAAACGTCTGGTACAATGGGGGGCTGAAGGTCTGTGTAGTAAACACCCACATTAGCAGCTGCTAAAAAAGTCTGATTTTGTAAAGAACTATAAAGAGAACCCACTAATAAGCGTTGTTGCTTTTCAGATGCGAAATTGTCCACAGGTGTATCATCTTCAGTAACTAGTCGGTTGGCATCTGGCACATAGAAATCATCTGTATTGATGAGAATTTGCTCAACCATAATTTTATCCACTATTTGAGAGCCTTATTTCTAGCTTAATTCATTTGAGTTGGATATCAACTAGCCTTAACCGTAAATTTACTAATATCATTTGGAATTAATCTTGTTATATTTTACTTAGCTGTTTGATCATCACTATAAAAAAACAGATGAGTAGTACCTTAATACCATTTACCCATGCAGATAAGTGGGGTTACAAAAACCAGAAAGGACAAGTAATCATTCACCCTATATTTGATGACGCAGGTAAATTTTATAATGGAATTGCCCAAGTTAAAATTGGCGATGAAATTAACTATATCAATCAGCAGGGAAAAGTCACATCTGACAAATTAAGTAACACAAGTGGCAATATCACAAATTGTAACCTAGATTTAGAACGTTTTAAACAGCAAGAAAAATACGGTTATAAAAATCAACTAGGCCAAGTCATTATTCCCCCACAATTCACCTTATCTTACGAGTTTTCCGAAGGATTAGCATCAGTCAAAGTTGGATACAAGTGGGGTTATATTGACTTAACAGGTCAGCTGGTAATTAATTTTAAATTTGATTTAGCTGAGAGCTTTTCTCAAGGTCTTGCACGAGTTAAAATCGAGAAAAAATATGGGTGTATTGATTCAAATGGTAGCTTTATAATCCCAGTTAAATATGATTACATAGAGAATTTTTCGGAAAACCTAGCAGCAGTTAAAATTGGCAAAAAATGGGGGTATATTGATTTATCAGGTAAAGTAATAATCAATCCCCAGTTTGATGCTGCTGAGATATTTGAAAAAGGTAGAGCAAAAGTTAAAATTGGTGGCAAATATAAATATATTGACTGCAAAGGTAAAAAAATAAATTATGTAGAATCTAATTATGTAGAATCTAATATCATAATTAAAGAATTACCAAAAAACACAGTAATACATAATCATTCACCACTGACTTCCACCAAAGAAGAAAGCCAAAATTCACAATTATTACATAGAAGAAGGCGCAAAAGAAAAAATACATCTTCAAGTTAATCATCCCTTGTTACTTCCCCTAAAGCGCTATTCTTGTCACAATGGTGATATATCTACCTCTAACTATAAAAAACTATGCTTATCCAAGAGAAAAAGCAATACAACTGGAAACCTATTATTAAAGCATTTGAGGCTATTCTTGGTAAAAATGGTGTGGTGCAACGTCGGGAAGAACTGATTACTTATGAGTGCGATGGTTTAACCAGTTATCGTCAACGTCCAGCTGTGGTGGTTTTACCCAGAACTACAGAACAAATTGCTGAACTGGTGAAAGTATGCAATAAATACTCTGTACCCTTTATCGCGCGGGGTTCTGGTACTGGTTTATCTGGTGGTGCTTTACCTTCGGAAAATTCAGTATTAATTGTCACCTCATTAATGCGGCAAATTCTGAATGTAGATTTAGATAATCAGCGCATCGTAGTACAGCCAGGAGTAATTAATAGTTGGGTGACGCAAACTGTAAGTGGTGCGGGATTTTATTATGCACCAGACCCTTCTAGCCAAATTATCTGCTCAATTGGGGGTAATGTGGCGGAAAATTCTGGGGGTGTACATTGTCTCAAATATGGTGTGACTACTAACCATGTTTTGGGTTTAAAAATTGTCACACCGACCGGGGAAATTCTCGATTTAGGTGGACAGGTTCCGGAAATGCCTGGTTATGATTTAACTGGTGTATTTGTGGGTTCAGAAGGGACTTTGGGTATCGCTACAGAAATTACTCTCAGAATCCTCAAAAGTGCTGAATCAATTTGTGTTTTATTAGCAGATTTTACTAGTGTAGAAGCGGCTGGGGCTAGTGTTTCTGATATTATCAGCGCTGGGATTATTCCCGGTGGGATGGAAATGATGGACAACATTAGTATTAATGCAGTTGAGGATGTTGTGGCTACTAATTGTTATCCCCGTGATGCAACGGCGATTTTATTAGTAGAAATTGATGGTTTAGATGTGGAAGTTGAGTTAAATAAACAACGGGTGGCGGAAATTTGCAAAAAGAATGGGGCGCGAAATGTGACTGCTGCTAGTGACCCAGAAACTCGGCTGAAACTGTGGAAAGGTCGGAAGGCTGCTTTTGCTGCGGCTGGACATTTAAGCCCAGATTATTATGTGCAGGATGGTGTGATTCCTCGGACTAAATTGACTTATGTTTTGCAGGAAATTGAGGCGTTAAGTCAAAAGTTTGGTTATCAAATCGCTAATGTGTTTCACGCTGGTGATGGTAATCTTCACCCTTTAATTCTTTTTGATAATGCTGTACCGGGTGCTTTGGAAAAAGTTGAGGAAGTTGGTGGAGAAATTCTCAAACTTTGTGTTAAAGTGGGTGGGAGTATTTCTGGTGAACATGGTATTGGTGCTGATAAAAAATGCTATATGTCAGATATGTTTAGTCCGGCTGATTTGGAAAGTATGCAGTGGATACGACAGGTTTTTAATCCCCAGGGTTTAGCAAATCCTGATAAAATTTTCCCTACCCCTCGGACTTGTGGTGAAGCAGCCAATGCTATCAGTATGAAAAAGTTTCCCGGAGTGGAACAATTTTAATTTGAATAAATATACAGTAGTTAAATCTGTACTTTATTTCTCAGAAAGCTGCTGTATTCTATTTACTAAAATTGCTTAATTTTGCAATTGTATGATAGTATCTCTACATATTCCGGAAAAATGGGAATTTAATTCGTAGTGACAAGTATTGCTCTCAAATTAAGTCAAGCTCAGAAATGAATCGGTGGAATAGACGTGGCTTTATTTATTTACTGTGCTTGGGTTCAATGCTATGGTTAACAATTTTCTCGTTCCCTTCAGAACCAGTTTTTCATCAGGGAAAAAGTTTACCTAGTACCACGGAAATTCGTGGCGTTTGGCTGACTAATGTCGCTAGTGGTGTGCTGTTTTTGCCTTGGGGAATTAATCGCGCTATTAATCAACTATCAGCGCTGAATTTTAATACGATTTATCCGGTAGTTTGGAATAGAGGTAATACTTTTTATAAAAGTAGTATAGCGAAAATTGTTACTGGCTCAGATGCTGACCCTATCCTGAATTTAATCCACGGTGGACAGGATGTTTTAACTAAGATTATTCAAATTGCTAAACCTCAAGGTTTAAGTGTGATTCCCTGGTTTGAATATGGTTTTATGACTCCGGTTAAGTCCCAATTAGCACAGCGTTATCCATATTGGTTGACAATGGGTCAAGAAGGGAGAAAGTCTACTACTGAAGTTCCTTTGGAAGAAATGGAAGATAACTCGGCGCATCAGCAAGCTTGGCTTAATCCTCTACATCCAGAGGTGCGGGAGTTTATCTTGGCGCTGATTGTGGAAGTTGTCAGTTATTACGATGTGGATGGGATTCAGTTAGATGATCATTTTGGAATGCCTGTACAATTAGGTTATGATGCTTTTACTGTTGATCTTTATCGTCAGGAACATCAAGGTAAAAGCCCTCCTAATGATCCTTTTAATCCGGAATGGATGCGTTGGCGTGCTGATAAAATTACCGATTTTATGGCGGAAATTTATAAAAGTGTCAAGGCTATTAAACCTAATGCGATTATATCGTTGTCGCCCAATTCACAAAGTTTTTCCTATAAATACTATTTGCAAGATTGGGAAAGTTGGGTGAGGAAGGGTCTGGTGGATGAGTTGATTGTGCAGGTATATCGCAATAATCAGCAAAGTTTTATCACGGAGTTGGAACAACCAGCAGTTAAGTTTGCTCGGAGTCGCATTCCTGTAGGTGTGGGAATTTTAACGGGAACGACTAAAACTCCTGTGAGTATTCATCGGATTCAACAGCAGGTTCAAACTGTGCGCGATCGCACTTTTCCCGGTATTTCGTTTTTTTATTGGGAAAGTTTATGGGGTTCGATTGCACCAGAGTCACCGCAACAACGGCGGAATGTGTTTGAAAAGTTGTTTGCAGAAAGGGCGATGCGACCGGAGTTTTTTAACGCAGACCGGCGCTGAGGTTAACGGGCTATACAAAATTTGAGTTCGGGTATATACTATCGCTAGCGGATGGTATATGAGTTTAAGATGGTGCGGATTCTTTTGACGGCGATTTTACTGGTGTTTTTGGCAGGATGTGGTACTGTTGGTCTCTTACCTAACACTCAGTTAGTCCAAAAGGCGATCGCACTCCAGGTTGAACAAACTCAGGCGCAACTAAATGAAAAGTTGGATCTGGATTTCCAAGGTTTTGACATCAAAGATTTAAAGATTCGCCAGGAATTACCCCTAACTATTCAAAATTTACCGGCTTTTCGAGTAAGGGGAACCTACGATTTAATTTTACATCTCCCCACAAGACAGTTGAAGCAACTGGAACAACCTTTTGAGGTCTATCTGCAAATTCAGCAAGAAGGTAAATCTTGGCGTTTGCTAGTTCCTGAACAGAATAATACAACAGTTCCGCAGAGTTGGCACAGCTATTTAATTCTCTAATTTAATGTGCAGATTCAGGAAGTATCATAGGCTTGACGGTATAAATTCAGAGATATAGCCATGATTGAGGTGATAGTTTCACCAGGGATAAGGCTACATGAATTTCAGCTTTTTTATTAATTCTACTTTACTGATTATAGTGGCGGTGCTGCTGGGTTTCGGTGGACTACGATGGTTTGAAATACCTGCTGGTAGCTTCCTGGACTGGGTAATTGCTGGTGCAAGTTTTTTGTGGTTATTGGTAATTGTAACTGTACCTTGGAGTGTATATTTTCAAGCTAAGGAAGTTTTAGCTGAAGCCGCACAATCTACGGAAAAACAAATTCCTGTAGATGTAAAACAAGTTAATTATGTCACTGTTCTAGCCAAGCGATCGCTCTGGGTAGCCATTGCTTTACACTTATTCTCAACCATAGGTCTTTATACTCTTGCTGCTACCGGGGTCAGTGCTGTGGGATATATCAGTTCTGGTGCGGCTTTATTATTAACCGTTCTCCGTCCAGCTATCCGCGCTTACGAATATTTATATGCACGGCTGAGAATGATTCGTCAAGAATTTCAGTATCCTCGTGAAGATATCATGGAACTCCGTAATCGCTTTTATCAGTTGGATGAGACGGTTAAACGCTTAGGAGAACAACTCGACCCAGAACTAAGTTACTCCTTACCTGCAACTCAAAAACGCTTTAGTGAAGAAACGCACAATGATTTAGCCAGTCTGAAAGCTAATTTAGCAGAATTACGCGCTACAAATCAAGTGGAACACGAAACTTTAGGCAGAGAAGCTAGAAGTGCGATCGCTCAACTTTCCACCGATGGACAATTCCTGGATCATGTCCGTGAAATTATCCGTTTTTTCAAAACAGCCTAATATGGCATTTCAATCACCTGAGTCATAGGAGTGAAGGCGGAATCATGAAATGGTAAGATTATCTCTAAGATGATTAAATTTCAGAGATAATAAGGCGATTCACCTAACTTGATATTCAGAATAAAAGGGATATCGCCTACCATCTTCAGAGAAATTTTCCTGAGTCTACTTTCTCCTAAATTCCAGAAAACTTTTAACTATCAATTATATTTGGGTGCTGGGAAAAGGGATAAAAATCTCCAATCATCTATGAATTAGTTGTATATAATCATAGATATTCGATATCAAACTCTCATATAGCAACCGCCAAAGAAGTTAGGACAGAAACAGATAATGAAACCCTTACAAGTAGAGAGTTTCCAGCCCTACCCTTCGGGATGCTACGCAAACAACTTACTTCGACTGCGCTCAGTACAAGTCGCTCAGGACGAGCCTGTTCCCTGCTATATATTCAGATTAAAAATTTGTTGAATTAAAATCATCATCAGATTTAGGAAATTGAGCAGACAAAAGTTGATTATTTCTGAATTTCAAACTTATTTACATAAACTTAATAAAGTCATACAAAACTTTATATATACCTATAATTAGGCTATATTTTTAGTATTTTATTTAAAAGCAATTAACACATTTTCACACAGCTTTTTTAGTCTTAAACAAATCTTAACTATCTTCACATTTTTGGTCAATAAAAATTAAGGTGTTCTATTAAATTAAGCATTTATTCGTAGCATTTTTGACCACAGAGTATGATATATTCTGGTTTTATAAATCAGGATTATAGACTTGTTGTCAAAACCGAGGAAAAATTTCATGCGCTACCGAGTTCGTGCGATTGTCGCTGGTGTAGTATGCGTATTTGCATTATGGGGTACACCAGGAAGAACCCAAGAACAGCCAGTAGAAGAATCAACAGCAGAACAAGCTCAACCTGCTGCTAGTGGAGATCCGAGATTTGCCATTACCACTCAAGATCCTACCGTTCCTATTGATGAACTGCAATTATTAGTTAAGCCATTAACTTTAGAAGAACTGCAAAATGAATCAGCAGCTTGGCTACTCTTACTAAAAGATAAAGTTCAAAACATCAGTAATGCTGAAATAGCTATTAAACGGCAAAACCAAAGCATTAATAAACAAAAAGAAGCATCTGATGCCTTATCTGATTCACAAGAAGCCCTGAAAGCAGCAGAAGAACAACTCAAGACAGCAACTCCTGGTTCTCCAGAATATGAAGAGGCTACCAAAAAATTAGAAGCAGCCAAAGAAGACCTGAAAAAAGGACAGGAATCTATTCAGGAGGCTCAAGAAGCTAAACAGAACATTCAACAGGATGATACCTTAACCGAAGCCATAGAAAATGCTAAAGGAACAGAAGAATTAGACAAAGCTAAAGCAGCATTAGACGAAGCCAAGAAACAGCGAGAACAATTCATTGCTGGTTCACTAGCCTATGATAATGCTACGCAGCAGATTGAGCAATTAGATGCAGCAATCAAAGCTTTTGAAGCAGCCCAAATTGAGCAAAAAGAATCTGTTCCTGATTCACCGGAATTCCAAGCAGCGACTGTAAAGCTAGATGCAGCCCAAAAATCTCTCAAGGAAATCAGAGAATCAATAGAAGGGATTACAACCCCAGATCCGACTCAACAATCTTCTCAAGATTTAAATAATACTGCAACTGCTTTAGATAACACCGAAATTTCAGGTGATGGAAGTACCAAAGTTGCTGGAGCAATTGAAACGGTTAACGATACAGAAAGTCTCAAAACCAAGGGAGACAAACTAGAAAAAGCCGCCGAACAGTTAGATGAAAATGCGGATACAGAAGCGAAATTAAAAAATCAACTAGTAGCTAACGTTACAGAATTGCAATCAGATCGCACAGCCATAGTTGATAGATTCAAAGTTGTGCTTGCAGAGTTAGAACGCAAAGGAGGAGATCCTCAAGCCTATCAGAAATACATCGAAGCCATCAGCATAGTTACAGTTGACTTACAAGATACTGAAGGTGCATTAGTTCGGTTAGTAAGCTGGGTGAAATCAGGTGAAGGTGGCTTGCGCTGGGCAGCTAACATCGGTAAATTTGTAAGTATTGTGATTGCTTCGGTAATTGTTTCTCAGCTTCTGGGAATGATCCTGAATCGTTCCTTAAAACAGATTGGGGGTGCATCTGAGCTATTACGCCAGTTTATAGTTATGGTGGTCAAGCGTGGTGGTGTTGTGGTCGGTGTCATGTTGGCATTAACAGCACTAGAAGTCAGCCTTGGTCCAATTTTAGCCTTGGTTGGGGGTGCGAGTTTTGTGTTAGCTTTTGCCCTACAAAGCAATTTGGGTAATTTTGCTAGTGGTTTGATGATTATGTTTAACAAACCCTTTGATATTGGTGATGAAGTTAAAGTTGGTGGGATTTGGGGTTATGTAGATTCTATCTCTTTGGCTAACACTAATATTAAAGGTTTCGCGGGTCAGATGTATGTGATTCCCAATAATAATGTTTGGGGAGGAATGATAGAAAATCTGACTCCTGATGAAATCCGTAAAATATCAATTTGGTTGCGGATTAGCTTTAATGAAGACTTAGAACGCGTCCAAAACTTAATGGTGGACATTATGAAATCACACCCAAAAGTTCTGGAAAATCCCGGACCAGGAAAATTTCTCTGGTCAGTGGAAGAGTATTATTTTTCTATTGGTCTTAGTGGCTGGACTAAAACAGATGATTTTTGGGGAGTTCATGAAGATATCATTCAGATGATTCAGGAACGTTTCAAGGAAGAAAATATCCAAATGTCTGCAATTCCGGAACGTAATCTTCATTTATTACAGAATACAACTCAAACACCTGAGCCTGTAGCTGAAAAAACCACACGATCTCTATCAGCACAAAGGTAATAAATTAAGATATTCCTCTGGAATTTGGTACTGGGAGCATTTAATGTTCCCAATACCCTTTAATTTAGTCAATGAAAAAAATATGACACTCTTGATGTTAACTTAGCTCCTCGGAAGGAGATATGAGGAATTATAAAAGTCGTGCTGACTCATATAATCTTTTCATCAATGAGAAGATTTTTGTTCCATAATCTAAATCCACTGACCAGCGCCCAGAGATTTGATAAATTGATGGTGCAATTCCACGGGTAATAAACCGAAATCTTGGGTCTACAACTTCATTTACTAAAGGTTCTAAACTAGCGTAAGCTTTTAAATGTTGAATGTGCGCTCTCACACCAATTCTAGCGCTAGGAAAAGATGCAGTTTCTGCACCGCCACCGATGGAACCTAAACCAGCAAAGTTGTTTTGTGTGGCTTTGATATCGCTACCGAAGCGTAAAAATCCAGTTTCTAAACACATTTGGCAGAAAGCAATATCATAGTTTACACCCTCTGCATTACCTTCTTCTCGATACAATTTTGGTATGTCTGCAAAATTCTGTAAAGCATTTTCATTATTGTTTCTCAAAAATAATTGTAACTCTACTTCTGATGTATTTCCGCGTGAAATGATGCGGTCAAGTTGATCAACACAAACTAATAAGTTTGAGCGGAGTTCAACTGTACGAGTTGCGCCATCCCAACCAATCACAACATTAAAGTCTCGTAAATCAACGGCTTTGATATAAACTATTTTCCGATAACTAATTCGGTTAATACTGGCTATTCTTGATAGGTCAATGCGGAGTTTATCTACTAAGTCAATGGGGATGTAAGCATTACCATTAACTAATATTCCTTGTTCCAGGTATTTCTGCCCGTTAATATTAATGTTAATGGCGGGATAAGTTGGTTCTACGGGGGTGGCTTCACTGGGGTCAATTAGCCGACTCCAAGATGCTAAACCATCGGCAATTCCTAAACCAAAATCACGGCGACGATTTTGCAGCAAAAGGCGGTCTTCTGGACTGCTGAGATAGCCGACTTGCATTAATAAAGAAGGAATGGTGATTTGGCGACAAAATGCTAAACTTCCTAACCCACTTTCGGTATCTGGTTTTACACCTCGATTTGGTAACTGTGTGACACGACGCAACAGCCCCATTAATAATAATTCGCCATTGGTCTTGCGCTCCGGGTTGTTGGCAATATAATAGACACTTGCACCTCTAACAGAGGGACTACCAGCAGCGTCAGCATGAACTTCTACGGCGACATCTACCCGGCGACCACGGGAATTTATCCAGGCGATAGTTTCGGCGGCGCTGAGGTCATCGGGAACGGCTAAAACATCAAAACTGCGCGATCGCAATTCTGTTACAATCAAATCCCGCAGTAGAATCATTTCTCTGGCTTCGCTAGTCCCACCTGCGACGGAACCTGGATCGATACCTCCGGATTCTTTACCTCCGTGGGCTGCTGAAATAAAAATACGTCCCATTGTCAGTATTTCCCCTAAAAATTAATCTGAAGCAATTTTATACATAATTGTTGACTTGGCAACAAGAATATAATACCTATCAGTGGGTAGGTTGATAGCAGTTAGAGCTAGGAAGTCATCAAAGAGAATGCAAATTCCCCGCTTACACCCAGATACAATTGAGGAAATTAAACAACGTGCTGATATTGTTGATGTGGTGTCAGAATACGTAGTTTTACGCAAACGTGGTAAGGATTTTGTGGGTTTGTGTCCCTTCCACGATGAGAAAACGCCTAGTTTTACAGTCAGTCCAACTAAGCAAATGTATTATTGCTTTGGCTGTCAAGCTGGGGGAAATGGAATTAAGTTTTTAATGGATTTGGGAAAACAGTCCTTTGTGGAGGTGGTGTTAGATTTAGCACGACGTTACCAAGTCCCTGTACAAACCCTCGAACCAGAACAACGCCAAGAGTTACAGCGTCAAATTTCTCTCCGTGAACAGTTATATGAGGTTCTGGCTTCTAGCGGACAGTTTTATCAACACGCTTTGAGACAAAGCCAAGGACAAAAAGCATACCAGTATTTACAGTCTCAGCGCCAATTGCAGGAAGGAACTATTCAGCAGTTTGGTTTAGGTTATGCGCCCGCAGGTTGGGAAACTCTGCATCGCTATTTGGTGGAGGATAAACATTATCCTGTGCAGTTGGTGGAAAAGGCGGGATTGATTAAGCCCAGGAAGGAGGGCGACGGTTATTATGATGTTTTCCGCGATCGCCTGATGATTCCCATCCGTGATATCCAAGGGCGGGTCATTGCTTTTGGGGGAAGAACTTTAAGTGATGAACAGCCGAAGTATTTAAATTCACCAGAAACTGAGCTATTTAGTAAGGGTAAAACTTTATTTGCTCTGGATCAAGCCAAAGACGGCATTTCCCAATGTGACCAAGCTGTAGTGGTAGAAGGATATTTTGATGCGATCGCCCTCCATGCTGCTGGTATTAATAACGCCGTAGCTTCACTGGGAACAGCTTTAAGTATTGAACAAGTCCGGTTAATCCTACGTTACACCGAATCCAAACAATTAATCCTCAACTTTGATGCAGACAAAGCAGGTAATATCGCCGCCGAACGCGCCATTGGGGAAATTGCCACCCTAGCATATAAAGGGGAAGTGCAACTGAAAATTGTCAATATTCCCGATGGTAAAGATGCTGATGAATATTTGTATACTCATACACCAGAAGATTATCAAAAACTCCTAGAAAATGCCCCACTGTGGCTCAACTGGCAAATTCAGCAAATTATCCAAAATCGGGATTTAAAACAAGCTACCGACTTTCAGCAAGTTACTCAGCAGATAGTAAAATTACTGCAAAATATAGATAATAGTGATACCAGAAATTATTACGTTTCTCACTGTGCCGAAATCCTCAGCTTAGGTGATACGAGACTTATACCCCTACGGGTAGAAAATCTTTTAACTCAAATTGCACCCACTACGGCGACGAGACATAAACCTCCATCTGGTAAAAAGAAAGGGGATAGTCGCAAACCTACCCAGTCACCCATCCCAGGCGATCGCAGTCTTCTAGAATTAGCAGAAGCCTTACTATTAAGAATTTATCTCCATTGTCCCGAACAGCGTCAAGTTATTCTTAACACCTTAGAAGAAAGAAATTTAGAATTTAGTCTTTCTCACCATCGCTTATTGTGGCAAAAAATTCTCACATCCACCGGAGAAGAAATAGAAATTATCTCAAGTTTGCAAGATAGATATTTAGAATCATCCGCAGAAATCGCCTCAATTTCCCATTTATTTCATCTCAACGAGAAAAGTCAGAAAGAAATCCTGCGGACACCCCAAGCAGTCCAAGCTGCTGTTGCTTGTATGGAAAGAGTATTAATAGAAAAACGCTATCGTTACTTTTTAGAACTTTGGGAAAAAACCGATGCAGAAGCCGACCCAGAAAAATGGCAATCCTATTACCAGTCTTTTTACAATGAGAAAATGAAACTGCAAGAATTAGACCGTCAACGCCAATTTTCCATTACAGATTTACTTTAATTTCGTGATTTAAATAGCAACTAATTCTTGATATCTCTCCTAAATAAACCAATCTTTAATTCATGGATTTTCATCTGCGTTCATCTGCGTTTAATTATTCTGGAAATTCTAGAATTAGCCTCTTCCATTCTATATTAAATAACATGAATTAAATACCAATAGATTAAAATGAAAATAACCCCATATTCCCTTAGCTGTTATGAGCCTAACTACTGCTAAACGCTTCACCATAGATGAATACCACCGTCTCGCAGAACTCGGTTTTTTTGTAGAGAATGAGCGAGTTGAACTAATTGCAGGAGAAATAGTCCAGATGGTCGCTAAAGGTACAGCACACTCGGTTTGTGAAACACTTTTATTTAGGAAGTTAATCAAGCTTTTAGCTGACCGAGCTTTAGTCAGAGGTCAACAACCAATTATCATCCCTGAAGACAGTGAACCTGAGCCAGATATAGCCATTGTGCGTAATGTTGATGATAATTACCTTTCTGCTCATCCTCACCCCTCTGATGTATTACTAGTTATTGAAGTTGCTGATTCCTCTTTAAAATATGACCAAGAGATCAAATTACAACTTTATGCCAAAGCAGGTATTAGTAATTATTGGATATTTAATTTAGTAGATAATTATCTGGAGTCCTACAGTGAACCTTATCAAGATTTACAAAATAAATTTGGCTATCGTCGCAAGTTGATTTTTTTACCTAATGAAACAGTAAATTTATCTGGTTTTCCTGATTTAGTTTTAGATTTATCTCAGATTGTCCCTCAAAAGTGAATCAATATAAATATTTTTTCTACCGAACTGAATCTCCAAAAAAAATGTAGAGACAATTCATAAATTATCCCTACTACAACAACACAGCTAACTTTTTAGATAAACATAAAATCCCGTGGGATTAGTTATCTAGTCGGCATATTCAATTATGATGCAACTGAGCCAAAGAATTAAGCTAATCCAACTAACTTAGCGCTTAAATCCCACATCCGTTCAGCCTTATCATCGTCACTGGCTTCATTAGAAACTTCTTGCAGAAAAGACTTACCATTTTTCTTTTGTCTATTTCCCCAACTCCAATAAGCACCAGACTGGTTGTATTGAGGATCGCTGACAACTTCAGCCACGCGATCGCCTGATTCTTCCTCAGTCACAAAACCCCCAGTAATATACCGTTGGAAAAGCGGGAAAATCTTCTGGAACAGAGGATAGTGATTTCTAAATAAAGCCGTTGTCGCCACACAACCAGGATAAAGAGAGCTAAAAGTGATACCGTGTGACTCATGATAGCGGCGATGTAATTCCCGCATAGTCAACACATTACACACCTTGCTATCCTTATAAGCCTTCACAGGTTCAAACTTCTTACCATCAATCATAGCGATCGGCTCTTTAAACCCGGCCGCAAAACCCTGCAAATCGCCCAAATCGGGACGCGGTGGAATCTTCCCGCCCAACTCCTTCGGGTTATGGGTTACAGTTCCCAAAATTACCAGCCTTGGCTCAGAAGAAGGTGAGTTTTTCAAATCTTCCAAAAGCAGATTACATAGCAGGAAATGACCAAGGTGATTTGTCGCCACACTCAACTCAAATCCTTCTGGGCTTCGCAATGGTTCCTTGATTAAAGGCATATAAATGGCCGCATTACACACCAAAGCATCCAAGGACTTACCACTAGCTCTAAAATCATTCACAAACTGCCGAACACTCTCTAAAGAGCCTAAGTCAATATGCATGACTGTGTAGCTATCCGGCTCCATCCCCAAAGATTTAGCAGCATTTTCCGCCTTCGATAAATTTCGACAGGCCATCACTACGTGCCACCCCTTTTGAGAAAGCGCTCTCGCAGCTTGCAAACCCACCCCAGAGGAAGCGCCCGTGATTACGACTGTTGACTTCTGATCTTGTGCCATTTTCTTAAAATTGCATGAATCGTCTAGTGACATCTTTGATGATTTCTCATGATCTCATATCACCGAACCATCAACTTTTAATTTTTGAAAAGAGGTTGACTTGATCTTAAGCAGGACTTACGCAACAATTGCCAAAAATCTTGATTTATCGTACCGCCAAGCCGCCTTCGCGTAGCGTCTCCCCTTGGGAGAAGAACGCCAAGAAAACGTAGATTATGCGTAAGTCCTATTAAGGACAAAACAGCGTCTCCCTGGTATCTCTTCCCGTAACAGGATTTGTACCTTTAGCCAGCTGACACAATTTTTTTTCCTCATCCGCGCGCAGCAGAATATCAGTAAAATCTGCGCCATCAATAATTGCACCATCAAACCTAGCATTAGAAGCAAACGCACCTTCTAAAACCGCGTTGGTCAAATTAGCCTTAATCAGTCGGGCGGAATCGAGAGTAGCGAATGAGAGATCAGCACTCTCCAAATTAGCCGATTCTAAATTAGCCGCAAAAAAGCTGACACCGCGCAAATTAGCATGGTTAAAGTCACTTTGACGGAGATTAGCTTTAGTAAAACTAGAGTCTGTTAAATCACGTCCGGAAAAATCAGCCTCTACCAAAATCTCTTTGTTATATTCCAAGGCTAAAGCTGTTGGCGTATACCCTACAATTGTGGTGATGCCAACTACTACCCCCAGGAATACACTGAGTATACTGGCTCTAATTCGATTACTTAATCTAGTATTCATCATATTTTTAACCAATGGCGAACCCTCCTTCCTTTCATTATCCCGATATTGGTGAATTAGGAGAAGACTTAGTAGCACAATGGTTACAATCTACAGGCTGGCAGATTTTGCATCGTCGCTTTTCCAGCCGTTGGGGAGAAATTGACATTATCGCCCAGAGTCCAGCACAACAGCCATGTAGTGAAAATCATCTGTTTATCAACCAATTACCCCAAGTAGCATTCGTCGAAGTGAAGACCCGTAGTCGAGGAAATTGGGATGTCGGTGGTAAAAGTGCTATTACACAACAGAAGCAAGCAAAAATTGCGCGGACGGCGGGAATGTTTTTAGCTCAGTATCCTGAAAAAGCTGACTACCCATGTCGCTTTGATGTTGCTATTGTTTACTGTCAGAAAATATCAACACAGCCCACGACACTGAATTTGACTCCAGAACCTTTGGCTACTGTATTTGTAGATGGATGCCAATTTTATCTGCAAGAATATCTAATAGCAGCTTTTGACTGTTCAATTGATGAGTAATGATGGCTACCTGATAAACATCTCAACTTGGCTTTCTGCTGAATTAGCCATAACATTAATTTTTGGTAGCAACCCTGAAACTGAGGAAAATTAAGCCAGTGTTTCTGGACAATAACCCAGCCCTCGCACGAATTGTTGTCGGAAAGCTTCAATTTCTTCTCTCTGTGGATTACCGTGAGAAACAATCGCTACTTGGTAGCGGCGCATTACGTCTACAGGAGATTGTCCTGCTTGTAAACTCCAAAGAGCCATTTGTACCCGCATTGGTGGTTCATAGCTAATTCCTAATTCGTTAAGAAAAGCTCGAAAGTTCCCATCTTCTTGGGGTGAAATTTCTTCTTGAAATTTTATTCTTACAACCCAACCATCAATTTGATGAATCACACTGACGAAAGAAACGGGCATCTGAGGTCTGTTGTGCAGATGTTGTACAATCCTCAACGTTAAACTGGCATTTGCCAAGTAATACAAATATTCCATAGTTGCTGCTTGGGATTAATCTCCATCCTACATTTCTATTTTCGTCAATAGATCGCTATTCCCGGTAGGGTAAAAGCCCCCGTTTTTCTATGGGGAGGTCTACCCAATTTTGCTCCTAATTGATACTTGCGTGTTATCCCCATTGATCTTGAAGTTGCATATCGTCGGGAATATACGGCAAAAAATAGCAGATTTACTGTGATTAAATCACAAACCCATTGAATACAACATCACGCGATCGTAAATTTGATCGGGCAACAGAGACTTTAGTAAAACGGAAATTTTAGCGTCTTTTCCGACAACATAGCGAGTTTTGGGATGCTTTGCGGTGAGGGCTTTAACAACAGTCTTAGCAACAATTTCTGGAGAAATTCCCCCAGATGCTATTGTCCCCACTTTGTTACGTACAGCAGTCATGGCTTCGCCATAAAGTTCTTCTGCTGATTGCGATAGGTTTTGTCGTGCTGAGTCCACTTGGGTAAAGGACTTTTCCCAAATTGGTGTGGCGATCGCACCTGGTTCTATAATTACAACTGAAATTCCCCAAGGGCGCAACTCCATACGCATCACATCGGTTAGTGCTTCCAGCGCAAATTTTGAAGTATTGTAAGCTCCTAGAAACGGTGCAGCAGTTCTACCGCTAATGGAACCCATATTGATAATTCTACCTTGACCCTGGCGCAATAAACCCAAAAATCCTTGTGTAACTGCTAATTGTCCGGTGACATTAATTGCCATCTGCTGTTGAAATTCAGCAATTGGGAGTAATTCTAAGGGGCCGGGAACAGCAACACCGGCGTTATTTACTAAACCTAAAATTCCACTATCACCAACTACATTTGTTAAAGTCTCCACAGCACCTTGAATTGATTCAGAGTCAGTTACATCTAAAAAAATTGGTTTTAGCTTTGGTGATGCTTTTTTTTGTAATCTTTGAGCATCCTCATCTTTCCGAACACCAGCAAATACAAAATATCCCAACTCATCTAAGAGTAAAGCACAAGCTGCACCAATTCCTGTTGATGCTCCTGTGATCACAACTGTATTTTTTTTTCCTGGAAACATTAATTTCTTCAGCACTATTAATTTATGATAATTGATATTAGAGCCTGAGAAAATTTAAGCATTACAAGTCTCTGAATCCCGTTATATTGCACCGAAATGCTGATTTATCGCCATGATTTTTGAATGCTATAAATACCTTAACTATAAATTTACTTGTTGAAAATAAATGTAACAAAGCTATCTTTTAGCAGAATTTTAAATTGCTATAAGTTATGTTTGCTATAGCTAAATTATCTCAAAACAAACCCTCTCCTGACTAAGAAGAGGGAAGACTTTAACCTAAGTCAAAAACTTGTGTCGTAATGTGATGAGATTTATCTCTAAATGAAGTTTTGCAGACGTTGCACCAATTGGTCTGCTTGTACCACTCCTTCAATACGCTCTACTGGCTGACCTTGCTTAAATAGTACCAATGTTGGCAAGGCATTAATTTGATACTGACTTGCTAGTCCGTCGTACTTTTCTGTGTCAATTTTGACAACACGTAAACGATTTTGTAATTGGGCGTTAACTTTTTCTAAAATTGGCACCATCATCTGACAAGGACCACACCAATCAGCATAGAAATCTACTAACACAGGTACATCAGAACCAGCTAACATCTCTTCAAAACTGTTGAATTGTTTTTTTGTAGCCATGTGACACACACTAAATTTTTATTGATTTCTTTCAATGGTAATGTGTCTCTCAAAGAATGGGCATATCATAATTTTGTTTTTATTGTTGCTTAATTATGCACTGTTCCTAAAGGTATAGATATCTAATGCGGGCAAAATATCAGTGCCAAATATTTCACTATAGGCACAAATCACCATAAGATCGTTAGCGCGGTTATTTAAAAAACTGAGGATGAATTGATGGAAATTTTGCCAGAAAATTTGCAAAACCTGCGGGAAAAAGTAGCAGTTATTACAGGTGCTTCACGGGGAATTGGACGAGCGATCGCATTAGAACTCGCAACCCAAGGAGCCACTATAGTAGTTAATTATGCTAATTCTAGCGGTGCGGCTGAGAGTGTAGTTGCAGAGATTACTACCGCCGGCGGTCAGGCGATCGCCCTACAAGCAGACGTATCCCAAGGCGACCAAGTAGATAAACTAATTAAAACTGTGATGGAAAAATTCCAGCGCATTGATATCTTCGTCAATAACGCCGGAATCACCCGTGACAACCTACTTTTACGCATGAAGCCAGAAGATTGGCAAGCAGTAATTGACCTCAACTTAACTGGTGTATTCTTATGTACACGCGCCGCTAGTAAAATCATGCTTAAACAACGTTCAGGACGGATTATTAATATCGCTTCCGTTGCGGGACAGATGGGGAATGCTGGTCAAGCAAACTACAGCGCCGCCAAAGCAGGTGTGATTGGCTTTACCAAAACCATAGCCAAAGAATTGGCAGTTCGTGGAATCACAGTTAACGCCGTCGCCCCCGGTTTCATTGCCACAGACATGACCAGTAACCTCAGCAACAGCGAAGAAATTTTGAAATATATCCCCCTCAGTCGCTACGGTGAACCAGAAGAAATAGCCGGCATGGTGCGCTTCCTCGCAGCCGATCCAGCAGCTGCCTACATTACCGGACAAGTCTTTAACGTTGATGGTGGCATGGTGATGTAATTTGTGATCATTAGTTCAATTACGAATTACTAAAATTTTTGTGCCAGACAGTCAAGCCCAAGAGGGCGATAATACTACAACCAGTGGCCAAGATCACCTGCCACTTCATGCCCTTGATTGCCATAGCCAGCAAGTTAAAGACTAAAGCAATAGTCCATAAAGTTAATGCTGCATGACTTTGGGAAAATCCCCAGGCCAGCAAGCGGTGGTGTAGGTGATCTTTACCGGGAGTACTGAGGGGGTTTTTTCCTGCCAATAACCTGCGGATAAATACTTGTGTAGTATCCACTACTGGCAACAACACAAATAAAACTGTTGGACCCAGAGCAAAAATTGTATTTTCTTGCAAGTTACCTAAAATACTAGTGGCAGCCAACACATAACCAAAAAAGTATGCACCTGCATCACCCATGATAATCCGTGAGGGGTGGAAGTTATGGCGCAAAAATCCCAGTGCGCCACCCCCTAAAGCTGCCAGCACTAAAATAGCAGCTGCCCGATTGGGAAATTGGGCAGCAACCCCTAACAAACTCATGGCAGTGATAAAACTCACCCCTCCCGCTAATCCATCCATGCCATCCATCAAATTGATGGCGTTGGTGATACCTACTACCCAAAGTACTGTCAGGGACATAGAAAGAATCGAGTCAATGGGAGTATTCAAACCCACTTCGATACTGATGCCATTGGCATACAGCAACAATGCCGTCACAATCTGCGCCCACAAGCGTACTAGAGGGGGTAAACCAAACTGATCATCAATAAAGCCAACAAGTACAAGGATGGAACCTCCCAGTAAAATAGTTAGCACCTGAGCTAAGACGTTTTGCAGGGCAATCGGTCGTAACAGGGTAGCTAGTACCATTGCGGCAATTACTCCCGCATAAATTGCTAAACCCCCGGCATTGGGTAAGGGCTGTTGGTTAAGTCGTCTGGCATTTGGTTGGTCGGCCCAACCTACCCGCAGGGCAAATTTACGGACTGTGGGAATCAAACGCCACGTAACCACCCAAGCCAAAATAAATGTAAATACTACTGCCAACCAGCCGGAGCCGCTAGGGTCGGCAATGCCGAGGGACTCAAAAAAGTTGTCTAGATTCATCCCCCAATTCAAGCATTACTGCCAGTGTCCTATATAATCAACAACTGTAATATTAATCAATTTTTTTATTTTCATTTATAATCTGAACTGCCTGGGTAGTTAGCACTCTGCTGTTGTGAGTGCTAAATTGTCTAAAGTTACCACTAGAGAGATAAAACATGGTAAAAATTATTTCCTTTGATGAAGATTCACGGCGATCGCTAGAAAGAGGTGTCAACGCTATCGCTGACGCAGTAAAAATTACCTTGGGTCCCAGAGGTCGTAATGTCCTGTTAGAAAAAAAGTTTGGCGCACCCCAAATCGTCAATGATGGAATTACCGTTGCTAAAGAAGTTGAATTAGAAGACCCTTTAGAAAATACTGGTGCCAGATTGATTCAGGAAGTGGCATCCAAAACCAAGGATATCGCCGGTGATGGCACTACCACTGCCACAGTTTTAGCACAGGCAATCATTAAAGAAGGTTTAAAGAACGTCGCAGCTGGTACTAACCCCATCAGCTTAAAGCGTGGTATCGACAAAACCATCGAAGCCCTAGTAAAAGAAATTGCTAGCGCCGCCAAGCCAGTAGAAGGCAGTGCGATCGCTCAAGTAGCCACTGTTTCCTCTGGTAATGACGAACAAGTCGGCCAGATGATCGCCGAAGCGATGCAAAGAGTCACCAAAGACGGTGTGATCACTGTAGAAGAATCTAAATCCCTAACTACAGAATTGGAAGTAGTGGAAGGGATGCAGATTGATCGGGGTTATATTTCTCCCTACTTCATCACCAACACCGACAGACAAATCGTAGAATTTGAAAATGCTCGCATCCTGATTACCGATAAAAAAATCAGTAACATCCAGGATTTAGTGCCAGTATTGGAAAAAGTTGCCCGTCTCAGTCAACCCTTGCTGATTATTGCTGAAGACGTAGAAGGAGACGCTTTAGCAACTTTGGTAGTTAACAAAGCCCGGGGTGTGCTAAATGTTGCTGCTATCAAAGCACCAGGATTTGGCGATCGCCGCAAAGCCCTATTACAAGACATTGCCATTCTCACCGATGGACAAATGATTTCTGAAGAAATCGGTTTAAGCCTAGACACCGCTACTTTAGAAATGCTGGGAACAGCCCGCAAAATCACCATCGACAAAGAAAACACCACAATTGTCGCTGCTGGTGAAACCAAACCAGAAGTACAAACCCGCATTGCTCAAATTCGTCAGCAACTAGCAGAAACTGATTCTGAATACGATCAAGAAAAACTCCAAGAACGCATTGCCAAGCTAGCAGGTGGTGTCGCAGTCATTAAAGTCGGTGCAGCCACAGAAACCGAACTCAAAGACCGCAAACTACGAATTGAGGACGCGCTGAACGCCACTAAAGCTGCTGTGGAAGAAGGCATTGTTCCCGGTGGTGGCACAACTTTGATTAACTTGATCACAAAAATCGACGCAATCAAACAAAACCTCACCGAAGAAGAAAAAATTGGCGCAGATATTGTCAAACGAGCCTTAGAAGCTCCCCTGCGTCAAATAGCAGAAAATGCCGGCGACGAAGGCTCTGTAATTGTCTCTGAAGTCAAGAAAAGTGCTTTCAATATCGGTTACAACGCTGCTACTGGAGAATTTGAAGATTTGATTGCTGCCGGCATCATTGATCCTGCTAAAGTAGTGCGTTCAGCTTTGCAAAATGCTGGTTCCATTGCCGGTATGGTAATTACCACTGAAGCCATCGTCGTTGAAAAACCAGAACCCCAATCCGCAGCAGCCCCTGACATGGGCGGCATGGGCGGCATGGGCGGCATGGGTGGCATGGGCGGCATGGGTGGCATGGGCGGCATGGGCGGCATGGGTATGTTCTAATCTCTGTTGCTTCATGTATAGCAGGGAACAGGGAACAGGGAACAGGAAGCTGGAAACTCGCTAATTGTAAGGGTTTCATTATCTGTTTCTGTCCTAACCTCCTTGGCGGTTGCTATAAATATTTTGTGAGCAGTTTGTCTGATGACGGCAAACTGTTTTTTTATACCCTTCCTGATTCCACGAAATGATCACCACTTAATACTGATGCTATATTTGACAAAATAAGGTTATCTATCAATGACTGATATTCAAATCTTATAAAATTTCCGACAACAGGTTAAATCAATACAGCCATAGCAGGTAACGGAGAAGAGGCTGGAAACTCCCTAATTAAGAAATTTAATTATCTGTTTGTATCCTCACCTCCTGGGCGGTTACTATACTCTTATAAAATTCTGGAGCAAAATTACAAAATTGCAATTTTTCACCCTTAACTAACAAATATTAAATAGTAAATAAAACTGCATGGTAAAAAAACTTCGCCGTATACCCAAAACAGTGAAGAAGTTCTACAAAAAAGAATTCTATCACCAACCAGGAACTCTTCCAGGAACTATCATTGTTGACATAAATGCTGAAGAACCCATAATTGTTTTGTTTGACTATAACCAAACTAACTGCATTCGTAAACAAATAGCAGTTCCTGAAGAATGTATCAGTTATCTGGAGCAGGAATCTGTCTCTTGGGTAGATGTACAAGGCTTAGGGAATCAAGACATATTACAACGATTGGGTAGGGTTTTCGATTTACATCCTCTAGTTTTAGAAGATGTCGTCAATATGGGAGAACGTCCCAAAATTGAAGATTATGAAGACCAATTACTCATAATTTCCCAGATGGTAGTTCCAATAGAAAAAAACTGTGGATTTCACAGCGAGCAAGTCAGTTTTGTTTTGGGTAAACATTATCTGCTTACAGTCCAAGAAGAACCAGAACATGATTGCTTTGCAGGAGTGAGATTACGCATTGATCGAGGTAAAGGGATGATTCGCAAACAGGGGGCTGATTATTTAGCTTATGCCCTGTTAGATGCCATTATTGATGGCTTTTTCCCAGTATTAGAAATGTACGGAGAACGACTGGAACAATTAGAGGAAGAAGTAATATTCAACCCTACCCGCAACACACTACAACAAATTTATCAAATTAGACGAGAACTTCTGCAATTACGTCGTGCTATCTGGCCTCAGAGAAATGCAATTAGTTCTTTAATTCGAGATGGGAGTGAATTAATAGGAGCAGAAGTACAAATCTATCTACGAGATTGTTATGACCATGCTGTACAAGTTATGGATATGGTGGAAAATTACCGGGAACTAGCATCTGGATTAATGGATGTTTATTTATCAGCAGTGAGTAATAAAATGAATGAAATCATGAAGCTACTAACGGTAGTTTCGGCCATTTTTATTCCATTAACTTTTGTGGCTGGAATATATGGGATGAATTTTAATCCTGAAAAATCTCCTTACAATATGCCTGAACTAAATTGGTATTGGGGCTACCCAGTGTGCTTGGCTGTAATGGCAGCTATTGGTTTTGGTTTACTATTCTTTTTCTGGCGACGAGGCTGGCTGAAAAATTCTTCGACAATTAAGGAAGGTTGATAATAACTCCTTAGGCAAATATACAAAATTTTTAGAGGGAGTTCATATTTAGATTTATGAAGAATGGCGACCAAAATTTAGTGATTTTGACCATTTATATTATTGGCGTTTCCTACGTCTTTAACCGTATGGTCGAATCTATCGACGATAAAATTAAATTTGAATTTCAAAAATCAGTGGTTGATGAGCAACTCAAAGAACAAAATCTTCAAGACCAAGTGGGGATTTCTTTGAAATTTAAACCTTTGTATCCGATAGATGACCTCAAAGATTTATCCCTGAGTATCGAGAATAAATCTGAGAATATTGCTATATATGTTGACTGGGATAATAGTTCTTTAGTTGTGGAACAGACCAAGCAATCACGCCGAGTTATTCGCAAATCACCAGACTTAACCCGCGATTTGGCTGTTCCCCAGAGTCCTAGTCTGATTCCTCCTCGAAAAACACTTTCTGAAACCGTCACAGCAGAAGATGTTTTTGAGCGTGATCAAGTATCTGGAACTTACTCAGCTACAAAACCGATAATTAATATCACTGCACTCAGCAAAGGTGGTCCACCGCAAAAAAAGTTATATAACGCTTTTATGAATGAAAAAAAAGAATTGGAATTTTCTCTACAACTAGTCCTACGCATCTCTAAAGTGGGTCTAGGTTCAGATCCAATTGTAAATGTTCCACCCATCTGTATTATCAATTGTCCCGTCACGATTAAAAAATTACCCTGGACTTATGCACTACCTTGGAAGAAAAAGAAATAATCACAATCGCACAGATCACACCATCCCAGATTACACTGGAATTAAGGAGTGAGTAGGCGCAGGCGGTTGCATATCAGTCAGATTGACTGGTTTGAGGAAAGTCCGGGCTCCCGAAAGACCAAACTTGCTGGATAACGCCCAGTGCGAGCGATCGTGAGGATAGTGCCACAGAAAGATACCGCCATCTACAGTGAACAGTGAACAGTGAACAGTCAAAACCTGATAACTGATAACTGATAACTGAAAATGGTAAGGGTGCAAAGGTGTGGTAAGAGCGCACCAGCACAACCGAGAGGTTGTGGCTCGGTAAACCCCGGTTGGGAGCAAGGCGAAAGGAGACTATGGTTGGTCTTTTACCAGTTTCCGTTAGGAGAGCCGCTAGAGGCGTTTGGTAACAAGCGTCCCAGATAGATAACTGCCCTCAAAGGTGTTTTTAAACACTGGCGAGAACAGAACCCGGCTTATGTCCGACTCTCTCCCCTCTTTTTAAGTGTTGAATAAAATCTAAAATCTAAAATTCCCCAGTGAATCTAGTTTGGATTTTGGAGGAAGCGGTTTTCCTAGCGTAAGCATCGCAGCAAGTATTTTAGATTGGAATTAAATCTAAAATCTAAAATCTAAAATCTAAAATTCCCTAGTCCCCAGTACCCTATCTCCCTTGATGACACTTGTTTATCCACGCCGTCAGCGACAGCTCGAAAGTTTAGTCAGAAGGTTAGGTTTACCAGTAGGTTTACCGATTAAGTGGGATCTGTTGGATTTAGCTCTGACTCATCCTACTGTTTCGGAATCGGCAAATTATGAACAGTTGGAGTTTGTCGGTGATGCTGTGGTGCGACTAGCGGCGGCGGTGGTTTTGTGGGAAACTTATCCCGATTGTCCCGTGGGGGATTTTGCAGCAATTCGGTCAGTGTTGGTGAGCGATCGCATCCTGGCTCAACTGGCTAGAGAATATGGTTTTGAATTATACTTGCTTGTGGCAGGTAGTGCTACTGGTGATAAAATTGGTCAAGAATCACGATTGGCAGATGCTTTTGAGGCGGTTTTGGGTGCGTTTTATCTCAGTACGAACAATTTGGAGTTAATTCGTCCTTGGCTAGATTTTCACTTAAAAAAATTAGCTACGGAAATTCGTCTCGATCCCGCTCGACTTAATTACAAAGCCGCTCTGCAAGAATGGACACAGGCTGAATTTAAAGTTTTGCCTGAATATCGGGTAACAGAGGTTAATCAAACTAACCAAAATCAAGAGCGTTTTGCGGCTGAAGTTTGGCTACATGATCACAAACTCGGTGAAGGTAAAGGACGCTCAATTAAAGCTGCTGAACAAGCCGCAGCTAAAGTAGCTTTCTTGGCAATTCCTCAGCAGGATAATCCTGAAACTTAAAATTTTGATATGAAAATCGCTGTTATTGGTGTCGGACGTTGGGGAGTACATTTACTGCGGAATTTTTTAGCACATCCTCAAGTGGATGTAGTGGCGGTTATAGACCCCCAGGCACAAAGATTAGCAGCAGTAAAGCAGCAGTTTAACTTAGATGCAAATATATTATTGAGTACTCAGTGGTCAGATTTACAGCAAGTACCTGGTCTGACAGCACTAGCGATCGCAACTCCAGCCATCACCCACTATACTTTAATTAAAGACTCCCTAAAATCGGGCTATCATGTTCTAGCAGAAAAACCCTTAACTCTAGACCCAATAGAATGTCTAGAACTCTGTCAATTGGCAGAAAAACAGCATTTAATCCTGATGGTTGACCATACTTATTTATTTCACCCAGCTGTTGCACAAGGGCAAACCGTAGTTAAAGCAGGTAAATTAGGTGATTTACGCTATGGTTACGCCACACGCACCCACTTAGGTCCAGTTCGCCAAGATGTTGATGCTTTGTGGGACTTAGCGATTCATGATATTGCTATTTTTAACAACTGGCTTGGTCAAATCCCCGTGAAAGTACAGGCTACAGGTACGGTGTGGTTGCAAAGGAATGGTGAATCTCACCACTCTCTATCAGGATTAGCAGATTTAGTCTGGGTAACAATGACCTACCCCGATGGCTTTCAGGTATATATTCATCTCTGCTGGGGAAATCCTGATAAACAGAGAAGACTGGCGGTTGTGGGTAGTCGTGGTTGCTTAATTTTTGATGAAATGTCCACTGCATCACCCCTAACTCTGTTACATGGTGAATTTGAACGTCAGGGAAATCAGTTTTTACCTGTGAATCAACAACGAGAGGTGGTGGAATTTCCAGCAGGTGAACCATTGCAGCGAGTTTGCGATCGCTTTATTGTCAATATAATCCAGAATACTACCCCAGATATTTCCTCTGGTTGGGTAGGCACAGAATTAGTAGAGATTCTTTCAGCCCTGACAGCATCTCTCAAGCAAGGTGGACAAACGATTGATGTTAACATCAACGCTTGGTAATTTCTCCATGTACTTCACCTAATTGCAAGACACTGTAACTATTCTCCATCAGTGAATGTTCGTAAATTCCCGGATCTAAACCTGGTTTCTCAGATCCATTTATCTCCTGAGACTCTGCCAGAATTTCCTTCCCAGGAAGAGGATATGACTTCATCTGCTTAACCACAACTGTATCTGCACTGGTTAATAGGGCGCTATCAATCATTGGTAATATCATATTTACCGTCGTGCCTTGATTTATACCCGCACTTTCTAATGTAATAGAACCTCCCATCAGTTCAATTAAATTCCGAGAAATCGCCAGTCCTAATCCCGTACCTTGCACCTTGCGGGTTGCGCCACCATCCAGCATCACAAATGGGCGAAATAGTTTGTGCTGCTGGGCGGGTTCTATACCTAAACCTGTATCTGTGACACTGACAATTACCTGAGATGGCTGACCAAGATTGTAGGAAATTGCTGTAGAAATTCGGATGCTACCTTCATCGGTAAACTTAGTAGCATTACCAATGACATTAATCAGGACTTGCTTTAACTTAGCTGCGTCTGCTTTGACGGGAATTAATTCAGTACCCAAATCAGTTTTTAACTGCAAACCTTTTTGCTGCACATTTACTGATTGTAAATTAATCACTTCCAGTAATATTTGTCTCAAATCAACCGGTACTGTCACCACTGACAGCTTACCTGCTTCAATTTTAGAAATATCCAGTAGCTCATTAATAATACCGAGCAAGTGAATAGCTGTATCGTCGGCACGTTTGAGAAACTCAATTTCCTCTTCTCGGTTATCGCACAAGCCATCGTGAACCACCCGCACACAGTTAATAATCACATTCAGGGGATTTCTTAATTCATGGGAAGTGGTCGCCAAAAACTGAGTTTTAATCTGGTTGGCGTTTTTTGCTTCTTTCCAAGCTATTTCTAGTTCTTCCGCCCAGGCTTTAAGTCTCTCAACCATTTGGTCTATTGCTTGGGCTAGTTGGTTGAACTCCCGGATTTTGAAGTTCCGTGGTACTGGTTGGGCGGCGTGGTGACTGTGAAGATTGAGGGCGTAATCTCGCAATTCTTCGAGAGGGTTAGCCAGGTAGGGGGCTAAATAAAGGGATGCTAACAAACTCGCACCAATCAAACCCACTGCTAACACAATCAAGATCAGTTTGATTTCTTCTAAACCCAATAGAGCATTATCTACAGTGCTTACGGCTAGAACTATCCATTTTTGCCCCGGTTCGGTGGTTGTGGGATTGGTAATAGCTGTGAAACCAACGATTAATTCTGTAGTTCCTTGGGAAGGCAAATTTATGGAATTACTTTTTCCCTCTATGGCATTTTTAACAATATATTGCAGTTGGCGAGCATCTGGGTGTTGTTGAATATTACTACCCACTAGCTTTGCTGATGGGTGTGCTAAAATCATGCCGTTTTCAGCAATTACTACTGTAGCGCCTGTTAAGGAACCTGGTTTATTTTTGGTTTGTCTATATAGTGCTGATTGAATACTTAAAGCATATACTGCTCTTCCAGTGCGGCTATACACTGGGGTGGATACCATTAATTGCAGTTGATCATACTGATTTTTAGGGCCTGTGGTTCCTGGCTTGGGAGGTAGAATTTTTTGGATCAGAATCTTTTCTCCTTGCTGAGGAAAAGATAATTTCAATGGGCTAATTTCTTGGTTTCCACAGGTACTGGCAATAATTTTACGGCTTTGTAGATGAGTTAATTGTAAGCACTCAATATGGCTGGGTAATTGTTTTGATAGCTGAGTGAGATATTTTTCTACTTCTTGAGGGGAACCAGACTGAATAACGTTTGTTTGGCTGACAGTTAGCAGGTGAATTTTCAGGGTAGCGATCGCATTGGCAATTTTCTCACCTTTGAAGATAGCGCTTTCTGTGAGATTTTGAGTGGCAGTTTTTAATAGGCTAGACCTAGCTTTATTTAATGCCACAATCTCTCCCAGTAATAAAGCTGGGACAAACAAAAGTAAAATTCTGGTTACTAAAATACGTCTAAAGGATGATTGACGAGGTTGAGCCATCTAGTATCTCACTTCGCATCTGGAAACCACAAAACTAATTATGCGCAATTAGAACAGCTCAAGGCGATATTCTGCTAAGTTATAATAATTTGCTTATCAACTCTCAAAAATGGCAAAATTTTCACGTATGAGCAGGAATCAGGCATACTAAAAATCATAGCGGGTAGATGTGAATAAAACTGATGTTGCATATAGATATTAATACAGTGATGAAATTGCTAAACAGTAGCTGACGAAGAAATATGTTTTAAATCAATCTACTCACTAGCAAAATGTTAAGACTATCAAACCAACTCCATGATCCAACTTCGTCCTCATACCACAGTAGTTTTGGCGATGAGTGCAGATGGCAAGATAGCGGATTTTAGGCGATCGCCCGCTCGGTTTGGCTCCGGGGCTGATAAAGCACACTTGGAAGCCCAAATTGCTGCCTCTGATGCTGTTTTAATGGGTGCTGGTACTCTTCGCGCCTACGGTACAACACTGACAGTATCAAAACCGATGCTGCTCGAAAATCGCAAAAAACAGGGTAAGCCAATCCAGCCTCTTCATATAATCATTACAAACTCTGGTGAACTTAATCCGGAGATTAAGTTTTTTCAACAACCCATTCAACGTTGGTTACTGACAACAACAATGGGGGCAAATTCTTGGCAAAAACTTCATTTAAAGGGGTTAACAACTGCACAGGAGTCTCCTCCGAAATTTGATCAGATTATAGTTTTTGACACATCAACGGGAAAAGTTGATCTGTTTACTGCTTTGCAACATCTGGCATCTCTACATATAACACGCTTGGCGATATTGGGAGGAGGCGAATTAGTAGCTTCGATGCTGCAATTAGATTTAATTGATGAACTCTGGCTCACGGTTTGTCCTTTAATTTTAGGAGGTGTATCTACACCAACACCAGTAGAAGGGGCGGGATTTTTATCTGATTTAGCGCCTAAATTAGAACTTGTAAAAGTGCATCAAGTTGAGCAAGAAGTATTTCTGCACTATCGGGTGCAACGTTTCGTAAATTAGATTAGGCTAGTAGTCATTGGTCATTAGCCCTTCGGCTACGCTCAGGGTAAATCATTGGTCATCGGTCATTAGTCATTGGTCAGTAGGAAATTACAATCTTTCCCCCCTGCACCCTGCACCCCTGCCTCTTTCCCCCCTGCACCCCTGCTTCTTCCGAGTCCCTAGCAAAACCTAACAATGGTGGAAAAAATCAAGCCTCGCTACTCTAGTCTTTGGATTAACAAAATTGCCGAAATACCCCAAAATGCTTGGGATGCTTTAGCAATGCCGCTAAAAACGCCATTTTTGGAATGGGATTGGCTGAATAATTTAGAAATTTCCCAAAGTGCTACAGCTAAAACTGGCTGGTTACCTAATCATTTAACTCTTTGGCGAGACAGAACGCTGATTGCGGTTGCGCCACTTTACCTGAAAGGTCATAGTTATGGTGAATTTGTTTTTGATCACCAATGGGCAGAATTAGCCGAGCGGATTGGAGTGAGGTATTATCCTAAATTACTGGGAATGACTCCATTTACCCCGGCTGAAGGTTATCGGTTTTTAATCGCCCCTGGGGAAGATGAGGATGAAATTACGGCCATGATGGTGCGTGAGATTGATTCTTTCTGCATCAAACATGGGATTTCTGGTTGTCATTTTCTCTATGTTGATCCCGAATGGCGGAATGTGCTGGAACGGAATGGTTTTATGGCTTGGTTACACCATAGCTATATTTGGGATAATGTGGGGTTTGAAAGTTTTGATGATTATTTGAAATTATTCAACGCCAATCAGCGCCGCAATATCAAGCGAGAACGGAAGGCGGTAGAAAAAGCAGGTTTAAGATTAGAAGCGGTGACTGGTGATGCAATTCCTCAGTCTCTATTTCCTTTGATGTATGATTTCTATGCTGATACTTGTGATAAGTTTGGCTGGTGGGGTAGTAAATACCTGACAAAGCAGTTTTTTGAGCAGCTACACAGTAATTATCGCCATCGAGTTGTGTTTTTTCCGGCTTATGATCAGGAGGCTGGGGATAAACCTGTGGGTATGTCTTTTTGTTTGTTTAAGGGCGATCGCCTATATGGACGTTACTGGGGTAGTTTTCAAGATATAGATTGTTTACATTTTGATGCTTGTTACTATACACCCATTGAGTGGGCGATCGCTCACAATATCCAAAGTTTCGATCCCGGTGCTGGAGGACGACACAAGAAACGTCGTGGTTTTCCGGCTATGCCTAATTACAGTTTGCACCGCTTTTACAATAGTCGTTTAGACCAAATTCTTCGCCCTTATATTCGGGAAGTGAATCAATTAGAACAGGAAGAAATGGCAGCGATTAATCAGGATCTGCCATTTGTTCAGAAAACCGTTGAATTATAGACAGAATCTCCACATATTGAGCGGAGAATGGCTACAACTACTTAATTTTCATATTTTGACTGGTTTGACGCTGGTATTCCATCAACTGGTCAATTTCCTGGATTAATTGTGCTATTTTCTGGGATTCTTCAAGATTGCCTTGCTGTGCAGATAATTTTTCAGCCTGTTTCAATGTTTTTTGAGCTAGCTTCAGTTCACCTTCGTTGTATAAAACTACTCCTAAGTTATAATAGGTTGAGGCATTCTGAGGATTGTAGCGAATAGCTTGGCGATAGACGGCAATAGCTTCTGAGTTTTGACCTTGAATCGCCATGAGACTGCCCATGTTGTTGTAGGCTGTGGCGTTGTCAGGCTCTAGGGCTACGGCTTGCTGATAGGCGGCGATCGCTGACTCTATTTGTCCTTGTTCTTGTCGGGCGATCGCTAAGTTAAAATAAGCTTTAGCATTGCTGCTATCGAAATTAATTGCTGCTTCATAAGCGGCGATCGCAGCATATACTTGTCCTGTTTCATACAGGATTACTCCTAAATTATACTGACTTACTGAATTGCTAGGATCAATGATCACAGCTTCTTGATAAGCATTAATTGCAGCTTGCTTTTGTCCGTCTCGATCCAATGCTAGTCCCAGATTATAGTAGCCTTCAGCCAGATTAGGATTAATTCTCACCGCCTCTCTATATTCTGCCACTGCTAAATCCGGGCGATTTCGCATCAACATGATGTTACCCAGATAATTGCGTGCCATGTCCAGGGAAGGATCTCGCTGCAAGGCTAGACGAAAAGCCGATTCTGCACCCTGTAAATCCTGCCGGTGATAGCGTGTGACTCCTTGCTGGTAAAGGCTAGCTGTTTCTAAATCCTGAGAAACTGATTGTTGTGCTAGTACCTTACTTCCTGGGATAATTATCGGTGCAGCTAATAGCAAACACGCAGAAGCAGCAGAGAGAAGTTTGAGATGTGGCTGCTGCCAATTGATCAGAGGGTGTAACCACTGACTAATTTTATGCTGTTTATACATAAATAGAAACTCTGAACTTTTGTATATTGCTATAACCCAGAGTACCCATAACGAGATGGAAAATTCAAATTTCCAAGTTAAAAATTGCTAACTTGGCAATCCTTTAGCTTCTGGGAGAATTAGCATAGCATCACCGAAGGAATAAAAACGATATTGAGCGGCGATCGCTTCTTGGTATATATTTATCAACCGTTCTCTACTAATCAAAGCGCTGACCAGCATCATCAAACTAGAACGTGGGAGGTGGAAATTGGTAATTAAACCATCTACCACTCGCCATTCATATCCGGGATAGATAAATAGGTCTGTTTTCCCACCAAATGGTTGTAAATCTCCAGATTTTGCGGCTCCTTCTAAGGCGCGGACTGCTGTTGTTCCCACTGCAATCACTCGACCACCAGCAGCTTTGGTGGCGCGGATTTTTTCCACTGTGGCGGGGGGAACTGAAATCCATTCTTCGTGCATCTGGTGGTTAGTAACATTTTCGATTTCCACGGGGCGAAATGTACCGATGCCAACGTGTAATGTAATAAAAGCTTGATTAATCCCGCGATCGCCTAACTGTGCTAGCAACTCTGGGGTAAAATGTAATCCTGCCGTTGGTGCGGCGATCGCTCCTGGTTGTTGAGCATAAACTGTTTGATATTGTTCATCCGCCGCCGTAGATGTGGTGATATAAGGCGGTAAGGGAATTTCACCAAATTGATCTAAAACTTCTAGTAGTGGTTTTCCTTCCGGGACATCAAACTCTAATAACCGTCCTCCCGTGGCTTTGTCCGTTTCTAAAACTGTAGCGGTGAGAGGTTGAGTATCGGTGGGATTAATTCCTAATTCCCTGGGTGGAAAAACAATCTTTGTCCCGATTTTAAAGCGTTTTCCTGGTTTAACTAAAGCTAACCAACAGTTATATTTTCTTTCTTCTAAGAGTAAAACCTCTATTTCTGCACCCGTAGATTTACGACCATACAGCCGCGCCGGGATGACTTTTGTATCATTGATAATTAATAGATCACCAGCACGTAATAAATCTGGTAAATCTCGAAAAATCTGGTGTAGGGGAGCGGTTCCTTGGCCTGTGGTGGGGGAATTGACTACCAATAAACGGGAACTATCCCTGGGAAATACGGGATTTTGAGCAATCAGTTCCGGGGGTAATTGATAATCATACCCTGCCAATGAGTAATCTAAATTTACCTCTTCTGGTTGATGCAAATTAGTAGATGCTATTTGTTTCTCCATTGAATTTATTGAATCGCTTTAAGAACGCCGGACATTTAAACAACACCATTCCTTCTTTTTCCACAGGGTAGCAACAATCCAACCGTTGTTTTCTAAGGTGTCAGCGACCGCTTTTGATTGTTCGAGTAAAATTCCGCTAAAAATTGCCCAAGTAGTGGGTTTAGCGATCGCACTCATTTCGGGGATTAATTGAATAATCACATCAGCTAAAATATTACATACGATGCCATCTACAGGTTGCAGTGAGAGTTCCTTGACCATTTCTACACTACCTGCTGCTGGTATCAGGCGTTCTGGTCTAATGTTGTTGAGGGTGCGATTGCTGAAGGTTGATTGTACCGCTAAGGGATCTGTATCCACAGCATAGACTTTTTCGGCTCCCAGGAGTAATGCCCCTATGGAAAGGATACCAGAACCACAGCCAATATCTGCAATTACTACAGGTTCTTTTTTCTGACTTTTATCCATAAAAGCCTCTGGTAAACTAGCCAAACGCATTTCTAAGGATTCTAGACACAATTGAGTTGTGGCATGATTGCCAGTACCAAATGCTACCCCAGGGTCAAGAAGAATTATCAATCGTTCAGATGTTTCTGGTAAAGGTAACCATGCGGGATTAATCAGAAAGCGATCGCCAATTTCTTCAGGTTTCCAGTATTGTTTCCAGCTAGTCGCCCAATCTTCCTCATCAATTAACTCCCATTTGAGGCTAGGAATAGAAAATCCGGCACAAAGAGCATCTTGACGCAACCACAGCGACAGCGCCGCCAAATCTAGTAACCGCACTTGCATTTTTGGCAAATAAGCCTTGACTAAACAGGAATTACCTTTGCTTTCACTGGCTGTACCACGGCTACCAAAATCTTCCAGTCGCCAAAAGATAGAATCTTCTAGAGCTGGCTCACATGAAATCTGTAATTCCCACCAAGTGTTTGCCATATTTATTGCTGTAAGCGGAGACTTTGCACTAGTCTGGAAAAAAAGTTTGTAGTGCTGAGTCTCAGATCATTAAGAAGTATAAGTTACTCTTAACATTTTTCTGTACTCAGCACTTAGTCATCAAAGTCTTGAGGATTTAAAGATTTACGGTGTATGCGTCCCTAATTCCCGCTACTTTGACAATTTCGCTCAAAATGCCATCGGGTAAAGGATCATCGATACTCAGAGCCATTACAGCATCCCCACGGACAATTTTCCGTCCTACCTGCATACTGGCAATGTTGACATTAAAACTACCCAGTAAGGAACCGAGTTTACCGATAATTCCTGGCATATCTCGGTGTAAGGTAAACAGCATATATTTACTGGGGGGTACATTAATGGGGAAACCATCAACGTCAGTGAGGTGAATTTCTTTGTCACCTAATAAAGCCCCGGTAACGGAATGAGTGCCTAAAGTACCTGTAGCTTCTAGGTGCAGTGAGCCGGCGTAGTCACGAACTGAAGCATCGCGGGTTTCAATTACCCGGATTCCGCGCTCTTTCGCTTCTATACTAGCGTTAACGTAGTTTACACGTTCCCGGAGGGCTTGGTAAAGTAGTCCTTTCAGGGAGGCGACAACTAAAGGCTGACTCTTGTTGGTGGCGAGTTCCCCTTGTAGTCGGACGGTTAGGGATTCTACTCGTCCACCGGCGAGCTGTCCCACTAAGTTACCGAGGGTTTCGGCTAATTGCATATAAGGCTTGAGTTCTTCTAGAACATCGGGGCCAAATCCGGGGATGTTGACGGCGGAACGGGCGGGGAGTCCTAAGAGAACATCACGAATTTGTTCAGCGACATCAATGGCGACATTTACTTGCGCTTCCGTTGTGGAGGCTCCTAAATGGGGGGTAAGGATCATTTCTTTACCGAGCGATCGCAAATCAGATTCACCCAGGGGTTCTGACTCGAACACATCTAAGGCTGCGCCTTTAATTTGACCTGATTTAATGGCTGCGGCTAAAGCAGCTTCGTCAATTATCCCACCACGGGCGCAGTTGATAATTCTGGCTGTGGGTTTCATTTTCGCCAGAGTTGTGGCGTTAATTAGGTGGGTGGTTTGTGGTGTTTTGGGAATGTGCAGGGTGATATAGTCGGCTTGCTGCATCAGCAAATCAATTTCTACTAACTGACACCCCAGTTGTTCGGCGCGTTCTGTGGAGATAAAGGGGTCGTAAGCTAATAGTTTCATCCCCATTGCTTTCGCCACTGTAGCCACATGGGAGCCGATTTTACCCAAACCGACAACGCCGAGAGTTTTTTTATAAACTTCTACGCCGACAAAGCTTTTGCGGTCCCACTCACCGCTTTTGACGGAAGCATTAGCATCGGGAATGTGACGAGATAAGGATAACATCATCGCTAGGGCGTGTTCGGCGGCGGCGATTGTGTTACCTTCTGGAGAATTGACAACCACAATTCCTCGGCGGGTAGCTGCGGGAATGTCCACGTTATCTACACCTACACCGGCGCGACCGATGATTTTTAACTGAGTCCCAGCTTGAATAATTTCTTCTGTAACCTGTGTACCAGAGCGAATCATCAGCGCGTCATATTCACCAATGATTGCGGTTAGTTCTGCTGGTTTGAGACCTGTTTTGACATCTACAGTCGCAACTTGGGTGAGAATATCAATTCCAGCTTGGTCGATAGGATCGGAAACGAGAACCTTAGACATAATTAGTTCATTTCTTTTAGAGTTACAGGTCTTGCTACACAAGACTTTTTAGTTTAATCTTTATCTGTGGCAATTCGGCAAAAATTAAGCATTTTAATATGGCATTGAGTTCTGATGTATCTGTGCAAGTTGTATAGCAGGGAACAGGGAACAGGGAACAGGCTGGAAACTCGCTAATTGTAAGGGTTTCATGATCTGTTTCTGTCCTAACTTCCTTCGCGGTTGCTATATATGCATGATTTTTCAGGCGATCGCCCCTGGGTCAATACCTAACTCACGCAGTTTTGCTGCTAACATTTCTGCACGTTGGTGTTCTTGTTCTGCACGTTGGTGTTCTTGTGCGGCTTGTTCGCTACTCCATAACAACAAGTTGCCTTCTCTATCCCACCACCGCAGCCAATTCATAGTTTGGCATAGTCTTTCACCCTGCCATATTCCAAAGAATAATTCTAACTCAGGAATCCAGTAACGTCCATTGGCATCTGCTGCTAACAAACTATACTGTCCATTTTGTAAATACCGGACTTCTAAAATCACTTCGTAGGGGTCATAAGTTACGTAAGTAGGAACTTTGAGAATATGTTCATAAAAATACAGTTTACCGTAGGGTGGCGTGGATCGGATGGATAGTTCCCCATTTTCGGTGTCTGACAAAAATTCCATGACTAGAGACACAGGCGCACCTTCTAAGTTGGGGGTGTAACTCCGACGAATTACACCGGCGGCGACAGGCTGCACTTGGGGGACATAAAACCAATCTGGGGCTTTGACAACGATTTTTTTGTTAACTGTGGCTACTAGCCCAAAATTAGAGCCAATCAGCATTTGGGGTTGGATGCGTTGTGTAGCTCCTAAAGCGTCTGTCAATGCTGATGCGATCGCCGGTTGCTGAATATTTTCCACTGGGTCATCGGGTAAAATAAAATTGCTGGGAAGTTCCTCCCAAGTAATATTTAATTCTTTGTGAGTTGTGGGAATAGGTTGAATTTGTAGAACCATAAGACTACTCCTAATATTCAGTGTATTCAATTAGGGAAACTGGCGATCGCGCACTTCGGAAGCGTAATCTTCTACAGCTTTGGTAATTGTCTGGCGCAGATTTGTGTAAACCTTGGCAAAGGGTGGCTGCTTCTGGACTAGACCCAAAATATCGGAGGTGACTAACACCTGTCCATCACAATGCACTCCCGCACCGATACCAATGGTGGGGATGTTTAATTTTTGTGTAATCTGCATTGCTAAATCTGCGGGGATATGTTCTAAGACTATAGAAAATACACCGGCTTGTTCCAGTGCGATCGCTTCAGTTAAAATTCTTTCGGCTGTGGTTTGAGTCTTACCCTGTTGTCGCAGTCCTAGTTGATGAACTGATTGCGGTGTCAAACCTACATGACCCATCACCGGGATTCCCGCCTGGACTAACCTCGCAATAGTTTCCACCATCGCCGGATAACCACCTTCTAACTTCACAGCTTGAGCGCCAGTTTCCTTCAACACCAATCCTGCTGAGTGCATAGCTTGGGGGATGCTTTCTTGGTAACTTAAAAATGGCAAATCTACGACAACTAAAGCCCGTTTGACACCACGACGCACAGCTTTAGCATGATGCAGCATTTCCTCTAGGGTAATTGGTAGGGTAGTTTCGTAGCCTAAAACAGCTGCCATTGAGTCCCCTACTAGAATTAAGTCTACCCCAGCCGCGTCCAGAAGTTGGGCGATCGCATAATCCCACGCAGTCAAAGCTACGATAGCTCGCCCCTGTTGTTTCCATTCAATTAATTGCTGAGTCGTAATTGCCATATTTTTAAGTATAGGGAGTAGGGATAAATGATAAGGATGAGGATATTCTAATTTATTCCCCCCTGCCCCCTGCACCAGTACCCCCCCTCTTTCCCCCCACACCTCCCACACTTCCCACACTTCCCACACCTCCCACACTCCCCATTCCCTACTTCACCGCCCGACCAAAAGCCAGATGAGGACTTGCACTGTCCTTTGTAGGCATTAACCAAGCCAGACCTTCACCAGTACCAATCCATAATTTATTACCGATATCCGGTTCCAGCGCCAGAACTCGGCTAGAAGGAAGTCCCGCAACTTCGTCTAATACAGCGCCAGTATGTGGATTTAACCGTAATAAACCATTGTCAGTTCCCACCCACACACTACCATCTTGGGCAAAGCGCACTGCTGTGACATTTCGCCCCCGCAGTGGAGTTACAGACCGCAAAACCGCGCCAGTTTTCGGATTAATCACCAGTAAATGATTCGGCATTCCCGCCCAAATGAGACCTTCTGGACTAAAGGCTAAAGTTTGTACAGTTGTGCCTGGTAATTGGTTAATCCGCTTCATAATCAAAGCACTAGCAGTATTTACCCGCACCAGTCCATCTAGAGTTCCTACCCACAGTTGACCTTCATTATCTAAAGTCATGGTGTTGGCGCTGACCCCAGGCAAATTTTGTAATGTGGTCATAATTAACCCTTGGTCAGGACTAATTAACGCCAAACCATTATCTGTTCCCGTCCATACATAACCCCGGTTATCAACCAACAAGGACAAAACCCGCTTGGAAGGTAAAAATAAATTCTGGGCTGTAATTTTGCCTGTGCGGGGATCTACTCGCTTCAGTCCTTCATAGGTTCCTACCCATAGGCGACCCACTTTATCTTCTGCTAATGCACCAATGGCCACATTTGGCAAACTCACACGGGCTAAAATGTTGCCTGTATTTGGGTTAATGCGCGATAATCCCCGCCATGAACCCACCCAGAGATTACCTGTAAAATCTTTTAATAGGTTACTTACACGATAGTCTGTTTCTGGCGATCGCCCTGGAAATCCCCGTTCATCCGGTAAAGGGTCTCTTCCCGGTGGTGGTGGTGTAGCCGGATAAGTAGGAGTTAACTCAGATGAATCAACATCAGGCGTTTTTTCCGGCGGTACACTAGTACCAACTTTGTCTGCCCTAGCGATATCTGTCATGGTTACAACACCAATGCTAGGCACAGCTATTAACCCCAGAGATATCAAAGTCAGTAATAATTTATGATGCTGGCGACGTAATTCCACGATCAATTTTCCTTAAATGGCTAACAGTTAGTCTCAGTATTCCCCTAGTCAGATGGTTTTCAACTTCACTCAGAAATTGGTCATTAGTCAATCAATTTTAGATTTTAGATTTTAGATTTTGGATTAGACTGCAATCTAAAATACTCGCTGCGCTGTGTACGCTTCGCTAACGCAAATCCAAAATTCTTTACTCCCCACACTCCCCACACTCCCCTGCTCCCCTGCCTCTTCCCCATACTCAAAGTTTACTTTTGTACATTAAACGTAACAAAAGGTTTAAAACTTTATGTAATAACAAAATTAAATATATAAGTTAAAAACTTTCAAAGAATAACTTATCAAATTCTTGATATATTGTGAGACAAGCTACAAATTAGGTAGTGTGCAACTTTTTTTCTTTCCTTTACCACTCTGCTGAATTTCTGTCAAGCAAATTCTCTCTGGGTATGTTTACCATTACTGGAAGACATATCAGGAGTGTGTCATAGGGAACGGGTTTCAGCAACCCTAAAACCTAGAAACCCCGGTATATAGGGGAATACTTTCATACTTTCCGCAAAGCGTGGAGTTTTTGCTAGAAATAGAAAAGTTTAGCGGGGCAAGAGAAAGAGATAAAAGAGAATTTTTATTCACGGGATGACGAAACAGCACTAAATGCCAGTTCATGCACCCCATTTTGGGGAGAACATTTGTTAATAATTGTTACTAAATGTTCGTTGCCAGAAAATCTACCCGCCAAAGCCAACCTCTAACAAAAATTTTTCCTAATTTTCCCCCTATTTAGTGAGGGTAAAAAGAGGAAGTGAGAGAAAGTTGCACAGAACATGATTTGATTAAGTAATTAGAGTGACTTCTTGGAAGGGAATTTATGTCTTACGCGCAAACGAAGACCCAGAGCAAATCAGGGTATCAAGCCGGGGTTAAAGATTACAGACTAACTTATTACACCCCAGACTACACACCTAAAGATACAGATATTCTTGCAGCATTCCGGATGACTCCCCAACCCGGAGTTCCTCCCGAAGAAGCAGGTGCTGCTGTGGCGGCTGAGTCCTCCACCGGTACTTGGACAACCGTATGGACAGACTTACTAACCGACCTTGACCGCTACAAAGGTCGTTGCTACGAAATCGAACCCGTTGCCGGTGAAGATAACCAATACATCTGCTACGTTGCTTATCCTCTAGACTTGTTCGAGGAAGGCTCCGTTACCAATATGTTGACCTCAATTGTAGGTAACGTATTTGGTTTTAAAGCTCTGCGGGCGCTACGTTTGGAAGACTTGCGGATTCCTGTTGCTTACCTGAAGACCTTCCAAGGGCCTCCTCACGGTATTCAAGTAGAACGTGACAAATTAAACAAATATGGTCGTCCTTTGTTGGGTTGTACCATTAAGCCCAAATTAGGTCTTTCTGCTAAGAACTACGGACGCGCTGTATACGAATGTTTGCGCGGTGGTTTGGACTTCACCAAAGATGATGAAAACATCAACTCTGCACCATTCCAAAGATGGCGCGATCGCTTCTTGTTTGTAGCAGAAGCAATCCACAAAGCACAAGCAGAAACCGGCGAAATCAAGGGTCACTACCTGAACGTCACCGCACCTACCTGTGAACAAATGCTGGAACGGGCTGAGTACGCTAAAGAACTCAAAATGCCCATCGTTATGCACGACTACCTGACCGCAGGTTTCACAGCTAACACCACCTTGGCTCATTGGTGTCGTAAGAACGGTATTTTGCTGCACATTCACCGTGCGATGCACGCCGTAATTGACCGTCAAAAGAACCACGGTATCCACTTCCGTGTATTGGCTAAAACCTTGCGGATGTCTGGTGGTGACCACATTCACACCGGTACAGTTGTTGGTAAGTTGGAAGGTGAACGTGGAATCACAATGGGCTTCGTTGACCTATTGCGTGAAAACTACGTTGAACAAGACAAGTCTCGCGGTATCTACTTTACCCAAGATTGGGCTTCCATGCCTGGTGTAATGGCTGTTGCTTCCGGTGGTATCCACGTATGGCATATGCCCGCACTTGTAGAAATCTTCGGTGATGACTCCGTACTACAATTCGGTGGTGGTACATTGGGTCACCCCTGGGGTAACGCACCTGGTGCAACTGCTAACCGTGTAGCTTTGGAAGCTTGTATCCAAGCTCGTAACGAAGGACGCAACTTGTCTCGTGAAGGTAACGATGTTATCCGCGAAGCTGCTAAGTGGAGTCCTGAACTAGCTGTTGCTTGCGAACTGTGGAAAGAAATCAAGTTCGAGTTCGAGGCCATGGATACTGTCTGATCCTGAAGTAACCAGTAAAAAGTTAAAGAGTAAAAGAAAATAGTCATTCTTTCTTTTTACTTTTTAATTTTGCTTTTTACTTTTTATGGGCTGGGGTCAAACATGAATCTTAAGCAAATTGCCAAGGATACAGCTAAAACTCTGCAAAGCTACCTGACTTATCAGGCGCTGAAAACAGTGTTGGCACAGCTAGGCGAAACGAATCCTCCTTTGGAACTCTGGCTAAATAACTTTTCTGCTGGTAAAGTCCAGAACGGAGAAGCTTATCTTGAGCAATTGTTTCAAGCCAAGCCAGATTTGGCATTAAGGATTATGACTGTCAGAGAACATATAGCGGCGGAAGTCGCGGAATTTCTCCCGGAAATGCTTCTTACTGGCATTCAGCAAGGAAATATGGAGCAACGTCGCCAGCATCTAGAACGCATGACATTTATAGATACATCTGACCCCAGTCCACAGTCAGAACAGCAGACAAGTTCAGATTTCAATAGTGAACAGTGATCATTTTTAACTGAATAACTGTTTACTAATAATTCATATCAATCGCTACCCATTATCAAAAGCTATGCAAACTTTACCAAAAGAGCGTCGTTACGAAACCCTTTCTTACTTACCACCCCTTTCTGATGCTCAAATTGCCAAGCAAGTTCAGTACATCTTGACCCAAGGTTACATTCCTGCTGTTGAGTTCAACGAAACTTCTGAACCAACCGAATTATTCTGGACAATGTGGAAATTGCCTTTGTTTAGCGCTAAGTCCACTCAAGAAGTATTGAGCGAAGTTCAATCTTGTCGTTCTCAATACAGCAACTGCTATATCCGTGTTGTTGGTTTTGACAATATCAAGCAGTGTCAAGTTCTTAGCTTTATTGTTCACAAGCCTAGCAGATACTAAGAGTTGGATTTTTGAATAAATTTTGGGGAATTTAAATTAGTTTCCCTTTGGAGAGGTAGATTTTTCTGCCTCTTTTTTTTCACGCAGAGGCGCAGAGGCGCGGAGAGTTGGAGAAGGAGGTTACAAGTTCTAGGATGAGTGAATTAAATGTAATTGAAAAATCTGGACATCAAATCAGAATTTGTTTTGTGGGTGAATCGTTTGTCAATGGTATTGGTGACCCTGAGTGTCTGGGTTGGACAGGTAGAATATGTGTTAATGCTAATAGAAAAGGTCATGATATTACTTACTATAATTTAGGGGTGCGGCGAGAAACGAGTAATGAACTCAGAAATCGCTGGTTAAGAGAAGTTTCTTATCGGTTACCCACAGAATATGACGGCAGAGTTGTGTTTTCTTTTGGTGTTAATGATACAACTATAGAAAATGGTAAAACTCGTGTTTCACTCACAGAATCACTTGAAAATATCTATAGTATTTTAAGTGAGGCTCAACAGTTATATCCTGTGTTAATGGTCAGTCCACCACCATGTTTTGATGACGAACAAGATGGGAGAAATCAAAGAATTGTTAATTTGTCTCAAGGATTTGCTTTGGTTTGTGATGAATTAAATGTGCCTTATTTAAATGTATTTCCAATTTTAGAAAAATCACATATTTGGATACATGAGGCAAAAAATTATGATGGCGCTCATCCTAGAGCCGCAGGTTATGCAGAATTTGCCGAAATTGTAGATAATTGGGATGCTTGGTTAAATTGGTTTAAATGAAAATTGCTTATACTAGATTCAGTTATCTAATTTCGAGGAATTGTTTGATGACAGTATCGATAGAACCAAGCCATCATCAAAATATATAAATTCTACCTTTAGAAAGTGGCGATCGCCATTAAGGTATATTCAGGTAAAAATTATGACTCAAATTACCGTAGCTGAAGCATCTCAAAATTTACCAGAATTGATTGAAGCAGCGCTTTCTGGTGAGGAAATTATCATCATTAAAGAAAATCAACCAGTTATTCAGTTAATTCCTGTAATTCCAGTGAAACGCCGTCCCAAATTTGGTAGCGCCAAGGGACTGGTGACAATATCTGATGACTTTGATAAACCATTAGAAGATTTTCAGGAATATATGCAATGAGACAAATATTGGACACTCATATTTTGATTTGGTTTGTCATGGGTGATCCAAGAATTAGCACTAGTCTGCGATCGCAAATTGAAAATAATGATAATCTCCTAAGTATTGCCAGTGTTTGGGAAATGGCAATCAAGCATAGTATTGGTAAACTCAACTGTGAACCTAGCTTTAATGAGTTTATCGAACAGCAAATAATTATGAATGGAATTGAATTATTGTCAATCAGAATAGACCATGTTGCTGTCGTCTCATCACTACCGTTACATCATCGTGACCCATTTGACAGATTGTTAATTGCACAGTCCATAGTGGAAAATATACCATTAATTAGTGCTGATCAGATTTTTGATGCGTATCCAATTCAGCGTTTATGGTAGGTAGCAATAAATTTCTACCAAAAGATAAGTTAACAAGATGTACCAAAAAAACTTAGCATTATTTAAATAAGTCCTAATCAATAATTTTATGAGTTACTACATTGCTCCCCGTTTTCTAGACAAACTTGGCGTTCACATTACTAAAAACTTCCTCAATCTTCCTGGTGTGCGAGTTCCGGTGATTTTAGGTATTCATGGACGTAAGGGCGAGGGAAAGACATTTCAGTGTCAGTTGGTCTTTGAGAAAATGGGTATCGAAGTGACTAACATTTCTGGTGGAGAATTGGAAAGTCCCGATGCTGGAGACCCGGCGCGATTGATTCGCTTACGTTATCGGGAAACCGCAGAATTGATTAAGGTGCGCGGTAAAATGTGCGTGCTGATGATTAATGATTTAGATGCGGGTGCGGGACGCTTTGATGAGGGGACTCAATATACTGTAAATACTCAGTTGGTAAATGCCACACTGATGAATATTGCTGATAATCCTACAGATGTGCAGTTACCTGGAAGCTACGATTCTACACCGTTACATCGTGTGCCGATTATTGTGACCGGGAATGATTTTTCTACTCTCTATGCGCCGTTAATTCGGGATGGCCGGATGGAGAAATTCTACTGGGAACCAGATAGAGACGATAAAGTGGGAATTGTGGGGGGAATTTTTGAGTCAGATGGACTTTCACCAAGGGAAGTGGAACGGCTGGTTGATACTTTTCCTCAGCAATCGATAGATTTTTATAGTGCGTTGCGATCGCGCATTTATGATGAACAAGTACGTGATTTTATCCATAAAGTAGGTTTTGAGGCTGTATCTTTGCGTATAGTTAACAGTGCAGAGAAGCCACCAGAATTTAAAAAGCCGGATTTCAGTTTGTCTAACTTGATTGAGGCTGGTAACTTGATGGTGGGTGAACAACAACGGGTGGAAAATTCCCAATTAGTTGATGAATACAATCGCTTGAATCGAGGGAGTAAAAATTATACACCTGCACCACTTACTCCGGGGACACCCACTAGTCAGTCATCAGGAAATGAATTTCAAAAGCCAAAAGCATCGAATACCCATTTAAGCCTAGAGACTCAAGCACAAATTCGAGAAATTTTAGGTCAAGGTCACAGAATTAACTTTGAACACGTAGATGAACGCCGCTTCCGCACTGGTTCTTGGCAAAGTTGCGGTACAAATCAGATTAATGCTGAGTGGGATGCAATATCTGCTTTGGAAGGTTATCTAACGGAATATGAGGGTGAATATGTGCGCTTGGTAGGAATTGACCCCAAAGCTAAACGCCGAATTGTGGAAACAATTATTCAACGTCCGAATGGTAAGAACTAATTTTACCCAGTTCTCTGGGGGTGTCAGAGGAAATACTGGTTTTACTATAGCAGGGAACAGGGAAGAGGGAACACTTCGACAAGCTCAGTACATCGCAGGGAACAGGCTCGAAACTCTTTAATTGTGAGGGTTTCATTATCTGTTTCTGTCCTAACCTCCTTGGCGGTTGCTAGAATACAAATTCTGTATGATAACGAACCACAAAGGACACAAAGGACACAAAGGACACAAAGAAGGAAGGAAGGAAGGAAGAAAATTTAGCGCAGGTTTATGGAGAAATGGTATGAGGATACTGGTTTCAGAAATCTGCATTCTTAATTGGTTTGCTTCCATTTATCTAAGACATCTTTAAATACAAGTTCTTCTATCCAAGTTTTAGCAACTACCGTCAACGGTAGCGCCATAACTAATCCTAAAGCACCAAAGAAGGTGGCGAAGAAAATTTGGGCGGTGAGGGTAAAGGCTGGTAATAGGGATACTTGTTTGGCCATGACTGTGGGAGTTAACCAGTAGCTTTCTATGTTCTGAATGGTTAGGTATAAAATTAAAACTGCGATCGCCTTCCAAGGTGTATCCAGAAAAGCAATGGTCATTGGTAAAATCACACTTAAAGTAGGGCCAATATTGGGAATAAAGTTGAGTAATCCTGCTAGTACAGCATGAGCCAGTGCTAAGGGTACTCGTAAAATTAGCAATCCCAGCCCACTCAAAAAGCCAATAAATACCATTGTAATTAAAGCTCCTATTGTCCAGTTTCCCAAACCCCGCCCGCACAAAGTGAGAATTTCTTCTACCCGATGGCGGTAAAATAATGGGAAACAGCGCACAAAAACTTTACGGTAAGGCTCAGGATCAACTAACAACATCAAAGTTAAAATTATGATAAATAAAAGTTCTAAGATGGCACTAAATCCAGTAGAAAAAAAAGAAATTGCTTGTTTGAAGAAATTTTCTGTTAATGGCTGTAATTGTTGAATTAAATTGTTAATATCTGGTAAATTCGTGACATAAGGGCCGATAATTGTACCTTCTAACCAAGTGATCATCTGCTGAATTTGACCTATTCCACTAGGGAACAACTGCACTAATTCCTGAAACTGTGCAATGAAAGGTGGCACAATAACTACGAAACAACCCACTAATAAAACCACCACAATCACTACACTTAGCCACACAGCAGAAATTCGGGATATCCGAGACCTTTGAAAACGTTGTACTAGTTGATTAATGGCTGTTGCTAGCACGATGGCTGTAAATAAGATTAATAATAATTGGCGACTTGCCCAGAGAATATAAACTGAGATCACCAGCACGAAAAATCCCAGCAATTGTCCTATTTTCATATTTAAATTTCCTGTGATATCTATTCAATAAAGGTAAATTATCTCAAAAGATAGCTGTGTGATTAATCAATAAAGCTTAGTTAGAATTTACGCACAAATTAGGGAATAACTAACCACAGAGGCGCAGAGGACACAGAGGAATATAAAGAGGTTTTTGGTGTTAAGTAGGGGAGCAAAATTTTTGCCGATATGGGAAAGGTAATTTGACGGTGAATTTACTACCTGTTTCTAATGTGCTGTGTACGGTTATACTGCCTTTGTGTGCATGAATAATTGCTTGGGCGATCGCTAGTCCTAATCCGGAGCCACCAGTTTTACGTGAGCGATCGCTATTGACTCGATAGAAACGATCAAAAATCCTCGGAATTTCTGATTGTGCAATGCCAATACCTGTATCCTGCACCTGAACTACAGCATAAGACTCATTGCGACCTAAGTAAATAGTAACTTTCCCTCCTGCTGGTGTGTATTTAATAGCATTAACAATTATATTAGAAAATAGGCGATAAAGTTGATCTTCATTACCCCTAACATTGAGAGATTCACTCATCTCCAAATCAGAAATTAAATTCACCTGAGAAGCGATAGAAAAAGCCGCAAATTCTTCAATTAAGTCATTAATAATATCATTCAAACAACATATATTGTATGGCGTTGATACAGATTGACGGTCTAGACGAGTCAGTAATAATAAATCCGTCACCAGAGTAGTCAATCGTTGATTTTGGCGTTGTATAGTTTTGAGAATTTCCCGCGCTTCCCCCTCATCAATTTGAGACATAAACAGCGTTGATTCTATAGTCGCTTGTGTAGCAGCTAAAGGTGTCCGCAATTCATGGGCTGCGTCGGCTGTAAATCGTTGTACTTGTTGGTATGAAAGATAAATGGGTTGCATAGCTAAACCTGCTAACCACCAACTAGCAACACCCACCAAAATCAATGCTATGGGTGATCCCAAAGTTAAAGTTAATTTGATTGTATCCAGATATGTGCTAAATTCTTCAAGACTTCGCCCCACTTGGATATAACCCCAATCGAGATTATCTTGAGTGTGTAGAACAAAAGAAATTTGTTGATAAATAATACCCTGATCATCCTTTAAACTTTGCCAATTTTCCTGATGAAACTCAGAAGATAAACCCTTCGGATAAGCCCCAGCTATAGCAATTAAACTTCCAGAATTATCGAAAAACCGCACATAATAATTACTTTGATTAATAGCACTTAAAACATGACGCGGAGAACTTGACTGTACTTGCACACAACTTTCACCAATTACACAAATATTAGGTAAAAGTTTCCTCATCACAGGTTCCAACTTCCCTGGTTCCTCTAACTTCAATTCAATACTATCGTGTAAAGTTCCCGCCACAGATTCCAACTCACGATTTAACGTCACCCATTGAGTATGAGAAACCACCCGATAAATTCCATATTCACACAGGCTGAAAATCACAGCCATCACCAGCGCATACCACAAACTCAAACGTAACCGCGTCTGCTGAAACAGTTTATTATCATTCATACCTCTCTAACTCTAACTCTCCGCGCCTCTGCGCCTCTGCGTGAAATAAATCCATATTCATTAATTAAAATTAAACCGATAACCCAAACCATGTAAAGTTTCAATCACATTCTCACACCCACCATTAACCAACTTTCGCCGCAACAAACGCATTTGAGCCGCCACCACATTACTCACAGGTTCCGCATTCACTTCCCAAAGTTGATGACGAATTTGTTCAGTAGTGAGAATTTGGTTTGGGTGCTTCATGAAATATTCTAATAACTGAAACTCCTTATAAGTTAGAATAATTTTCTGAGAATTACCCGCAGCATCTTGACTAACAACCAGATTATTACTGTAATCTAAAGTGAGATTACCCACAGTTAATTTTTGGGGTTGAAACTGGGGTGATCTTCTTTGCAAAGCGCGTAACCTGGCTAACAATTCCGCCATCCCAAAAGGCTTGACTAAATAATCATCAGCACCTGCATCTAGCCCAGTAACTTTATCCTCCATGCTGTCCTTAGCTGTCAGCATCAAAATAGGCAGAGAATTATTACAGTTACGCAATCTTCCACACAATTCTAAGCCGGAAACTTTGGGTAACATCCAATCAAAAATAGCTAGTGTATACTCCGTCCAGCTATTTTCTAAATATCCCCATGCTTCATCTCCATCAATTACCCAATCAACTAAATACTTTTGTTGAGTGAGAGTCCGTTTAATAGCAGCACCTAAATCTGGTTCATCTTCGACCAGTAAAACTCTCATTAGCCTGTTATGTGAAAATCCGTTGTAAATTTAAAATAAAATCAGGAAGCACATCTTCACCTGATAAACTTGTAGGAGATTGTAAAATTTCTGGTGGTTGATGAGGACGATAAACTTCTACTTGTTGGTCATGGGGATTAATTAACCAACCCAGTTGTAAACCATTGGCTAAATATTCCCGCATTTTGGCTTGAGTATCTGCGACATCATCAGTTTCAGAAACCAATTCCACAGCAAAATCAGGACACAAAGGCAGAAATTTCTTTCTTTGTTCTGGCGTAAGACTATCCCATTTTTCCATCCTTATCCAAGCAGCATCAGGAGAACGAGTTGCACCATTAGGAAGTTTAAAGCCAGTGGAAGAATCAAAAGCTTTACCCAAGTTATATTGACGGTTCCAAATCCCTAAATCAATATAAATTTCAAAATTTCGGTTTCCCGTTTCTCCCCCAGTTGGTGACATGATAACTAATTCCCCTTCAGCAGATAATTCTAAACGTAAATCCTTGTTAGCAGCCACAACTTGGGCAAATTCGTCATCAGTAAATTGCAAATGATTAGGTAATTGTAAAGTTAAAGCGCTCATAATTACTTCCTCCAGCCTCTAAAACATAGGAACTGCATCTTCTAACCATTATCGGTTAAAACTAAAACGCCCGTTGACTTTTTCGCCTTTAATATCTGCGGTAATTTTTACTTGATACTGTCCTGATGCTGCTTCATTCAGCATAGCCGTATAGTGTTTATCTTCAGCATCGTATGTAAAAGGAAGAGTTTTTTCCGTACCATTAGGGGTTTGAATTTGAGCGGTGACATTCGCATCAGGTATTGTTTGGTGAGTATCACCAGTCAGCAAATATAAATCCAAGTGACTTCCTTCAGTTTCTTTGTCGGCTAAAAATTCTAAATGATAGTTTCCTGTTTCTACCACTTGACCGCCTTTACTTGCGCCATGCTCGTTATTTGATTTCGTTACAGGCGCAACAGCAGAAGCCGGAATTTCAGTGCTATAAGTAGCTGCAACTTCCGTATTAACTACCTCATTACCATTACTACAAGCAGCAATAAAAAGCAGTCTTGTACATCCTAAAACAACCAAACATAATGATAGAAATTTCATTAATTTACCCTCTAAAATCGTGAATAGCCCATACAACTAAAACAAAAAACAGATAAAAAACTAGCACATCTCAATCATTTTTCAAGTTCTTGTCTTCTCTTGGCGTTCTTGGCGACTTGGCGGTTCGTTAAAAAAAACAACATATTTAAAACTCTCAAACCACAGCCTGACCATTTTCCACATTTACAGAAGGCTGTATTTGCTTAGGAATCAGAAACCTACCAAATTGAGCATACAAAGCAGGTAAAACCAGCAAAGTTAAAGCCGTAGATGTAAATAAACCTCCTAATACTACTACAGCTAGCGGTTGCAAGATTTCTTTACCAGCACCTGTCCCCATGACTAAGGGAATCATTCCTAACGCTGAGGTTAAAGCTGTCATTAAAATGGCTACTAAACGCTCCATTGAACCTTCAAAAATCACCTCCTTTAAAGGCATTCTCTCCGCTAGTTTGTTATTATAGTTGTCCACTAATAACAATCCGTTACGTGTCGCTATACCAAATAAAGTAATAAACCCTACTAACGAAGCCACAGAAATAATTCCCCCTCCCAGGGCGATGGAAAAGATACCCCCCACCAGTGCTAGAGGTAAGTTAACCATAATCATTAAGGTAGCGGCTACAGATTTAACGGCGAAATACATTAAAATTGCAATAACTACAAGTGCTATTCCTCCAAATAACAGGATATTTTGGGTGGCTCGTTGTTCTGATTCAAACTGTCCACCATATTGGATAAAGTAACCTGTGGGTAACTGTATTGATTGACTGATTTTGTTTTGAATTTCATCGACAATAGAACCTAAATCTCGGACGGAGACGTTTGCAGATATGACTATCAAGCGTGAAACATTCTCGCGGTTAATAGTATTCGGTCCAGTTCCATAGTCTATGCTGGCGACTTGAGTGAGGGGGATTTTTTGACCTGTGGGAGTATCTACTAATAAGTTGCGAATAATGTCTAAATTATTGCGTGATTCTGGCTGCAACCACACTACTAGGTCAAATAATTGTTGTCCTTCTAGGACTTGAGAAACTACTCGCCCATTTAAGGCGGTTTCTAATGTATGACTTAAATCACCGACAGTTAAGCCATAACGGGCGGCGGTTTCTCTGTTAAATTTAATTTGCACCTGTCGAATGGGGACTTGGGGTTCTAGTTGTAGATCTACGAGTCCGGGAATATCCGCCATGACATTCTCGATTTCTGACCCCAAGCGACGCAATTCTGTTAAATCAGGGCCAAATATCTTCACTGCGATAGCACTTCTTACTCCCGATAATACCTCATCCATGCGATGGGAAATAAAACCGCCAATACTAGGTGCAACTCCGGGAATTTTCCCAAATTCGGCGCGTAGCTTTTCAATACTGGCTTCTCGATTCTCTAAACCTTCAGCACTCAATTCTACATCTAAATGACCCAAGTTCACTCCCCCTGCATCGGCATCACCAGGGGCGCGTCCAGACCTTAACTGTATGGTTTTAAATCGTTTGTCGTCTTTGAGTGCATCCTGTAAAGCAAATCCCGCTTGATTTGTCGCTTCCAGAGAACTTCCGGGATAAAGCACCATTGCATTCACTAAAGATGATTCCTGAAACTCTGGTAAAAATACTCGTCCTAAAGTCGGCAAAATTACCAAGGAGGCGATTAAGGAAGCTGTAGCTATAACTAAAATAACTTTGGGAAAACCTGTAGCAAAATTCAGGATAGGTCGATAAAGACGCTGTGTCAAACCACTGACCCAAGTATCATCTGTGGGGAGTTGTCGATTTGCGAGTAAAATCGCGCATAGTGCTGGGGATAAGGTCATGGCGACAAAGGTTGAAGCAAAAATTGACACCAGATAAGCGACACCCATAGGGGCAAATATCCGACCTTCCACACCTGTAAGGGTGAAAATGGGGGCAAAGACGACGGCGATAATTACTGTAGAAAAAATTACACTAACTCGGACTGCTACCGAAGTGTTATAAACGACTTTAAAGGGATGTATAGGATTTCTGGCTGTTTGGTTCTCCCTTAGTCCCCGGTAACAGTTTTCCATGTCTACAATGGAGTCATCCACCACCGAACCAATGGCGACGGCTAAACCTCCCAGGGTCATAGTATTGATACCTTGACCAAACCAGCCGAGAATGATCATCCCAATTAACAGGGATAGAGGAATGGCGCTTAAGGTAATGATGGCGGTGCGCCAATTCATTAAAAACATGAATAGGATAATGCAAACGATAATTATCCCATCTCGCAGTGAACTGGTGACGTTTTGAATAGCAGCAGCAATAAAGTTTTCTTGGCGGAAGGTTTCTGTAACTGTGATCTCTGCGGGTAAGCCAGCTTTCACTTCTGTCATGGCTTGTTCGATGGCTTTGGTGACTGTCGGCGTGTCATTATGCGGTTGCTTATTAATTAACACTACAACTGCGGGCTGACCATCTAAGCTACCATCCCCACGCTTCAAACCTGCACCAATGCGAACATCTGCCACATCTTGCAGTAAGACTGGTGTATTATTCCGAGAGGCGATCGCTGATTTCCCTAATTCCTCAATAGACTCAATGCGCCCCAAGCCCCGAATAATTAACTCTTGGTCTGGATTTATCAAAAAACCACCCGCCGCATTCACGTTGGCTTCGCTAGTGGCGGCTGTGACTTGATCTAAGGTGACATTATAGGCTTGCAGTTTCGCCGGATCTACTAAAACCTGATACTGTCGTACATCACCGCCATAGGCAATCACTTGAGAAACTCCAGGTACAGCTAGCAGTCGATTGGTAACATCTCTATCTACTAAGCGCCGCACTTCCATAAGTGGGATGGTTTCGGAGGTGAAGGCGTACTGTAAAACTGTGGCGATGGGAGAACTAATGGGGGAAATTTGCGGGTTTTCTACACCCTCTGGTAGTTTTTCTTGTGCTTGTTGTAACCGTTCTGTGACTAGTTGTCTGGCTTGATAAACCTCTGTGTCCCAGTTGAAGATGATTTTGACGACGGAAATTCCCACGGCTGAGGCTGAACGGACGGTTTCTACTCCTGGTGTGCCGTTGACGGCGCTTTCTATGGGTAGGGTGATTAGTGATTCTACTTCTTCTGGTGCTAGTCCTGGGGCTTCTGTTTGAATTTCTACTTGGGGTGGGGCGAAGTCGGGGAGGACATCTAGGGGCATCTGGGTGAGGTTATATACTCCTAAGCAGGTGATGATCACTGCTCCGAGGAGGACTATCCAGCGTTGGATTATTGACCATTTGAGGATTGTGTTGAGCATGGAGGAGGAGGGTTTTTAACGCAGAGGGGCGCGGAGGGTAATATGGAGAAACGAACCACTAAGGACGCTAAGGACACGAAGTTAGGAGGTTTTAGAGAGTTTTTGCGTTAGTCCTATCTGTGTTTATCTGTGTTTATCTGTGGTTGATGATCAAATTTCTGTATTTCTTTGTCTATGTGGGGGTCGGTTACTGGTAGTAAATGTGTCTGGCGGAGGTGTGTCCAGAAGGCTCCTGTGGTGAAGGCTATACAGGCGATCGCACTTCCTCCAATTAGCATCAGCCACGGTGGTATGCTGGATGTTGCTGGTTCTGGGTTGGCTGGGGTGTGTTGATGTTCTTCTGTGGTGCTGGAAGTTCTACTCCGCAAGGATTGAGCATATAGTTGGGGCGCACGCTGGGTAACTATTAAGTCTCCCTCGAATACGCCTGTTTTGACTTCTACCATGTCCCCGGAGGTTTGTCCCAAGGTGACTTCTACTGGTTGATAGGCGTTACCGTTTTGGATGTATACCTGTTGTTTACCGTTGGCTTCGACTACGGCTGAATTGGGTATGGTTAAAATGTCTGAGGATGTTTGGTCTGTGAGGACTTCTAGTTCTGCAAACATTCCTGGTTTAAGTAGTCCCCCTGGGTTATTAATTTCAGCTTTTACAGGGACAATTCGCGTTTCCTCGACTACAGACCCAATCACGGTAATCCTTCCGGTAAATGTGCGGTCAGGTATAGAGGCAATTTTTACTAATATTTGTTGTCCGTTCTTGACTCGCTCTAAATCTTTCTCATATATATTAGCCGTCGCAAATACTTGACTGTCATTGACAATCATCATCAGTTTGTCACCTGCATCCTGGAATGATTGACCAAGGGTAACTTCCCGGTCTGTAACCGTACCAGAAATTGGGGCTGTAATTGTGACTAATCCTTGAGAATTACCACGAATGCCTAATTGTTGTAGGCGAGTTTCATATATATTATTACTGAGACTAATGCGTGATTTAGCTACTTCCACAGCAGCTTGGGCGCGTTGGACTTGATTTTGAGCAGCAATCACATCACGGCGAGCTTTAGCTGTGGCTAGTTGTGTTTGAGCTTGGGTGAGTTGAGTTTGGGACTCTAACGCATTACGTCTTGGTAAAGCCCCCGCATCAGCTAATTCTCGGTCTTTATTGTATTTTTCTTCAGCAAATGCAACTTGAGCTTGGGCTTGGACAATTTCGGCGGCGGAAATTTCTTGCAAGCGATCGCTATTTTGTTGCGCTAATCTTAAATCAGCTTGGGCTTGTTGTAATTCCGCCCGACCTCCAGCCAACTTTTCCTCAGACTCCACCCGCAGAGATACCAACTCAGGACTAGATAACACAGCCACAGGTTGACCGCGTTTAACCACAGTCCCAGGTTCAACCAATAACTCTGCCACTTTCGCCCCAGCAATAGGAGTAGTCACCAAAGCTTTTTGACTAGGTAGAGTTTCTATCTGTCCAGTGGTTTTAATACTCACAGCTAATTGCTGGCGTTTCACTGGTTCAACCTTAATACCTAGCCGTTGGGAAGTTTGAGCATCAACTTGAATAGGAGTGACAGAAGAAGTAACATCACTCCCACCTTTAAACTCATCACCGTGTCCAGGATGAGCCACAACCACAATCGGACTACTCCATAAAAAGAGACTCAGCACCACCAAAAAAGCTGGAGAACCGAGAAAATTAGACATCACCATCAAAAATCCTCATACCATGTCTTCCTTCTTCACTTGGCGCACTTGGCGGCTTGGCGGTTCGACAATCAAATCCAGAGCCTCATACACAACGAATATCACTTGTTGTACCAAGCCTGTCGCCACTCTTGCATCTGATTAATTTCCGTATCCTGAGTAGTAATAATATCTTCCGCCAGCTTCTTCATTTCCGGGCGCTCAGACTTCTGCAAAGCATCTTTAGCCATAACTACAGCCCCCTCATGGTGAGGAATCATCGCATTAATAAAGCGCAAATCAAATTCCTCATCAGCCGCACCCAAATCCATGCTCATCATCATGGATTGCATTTGTTCTGGTGTCATCTCCATAGCATGACCCATTTCCGCGTGATAAGCCATTGGTTTATCCCCAGCGTTAGGATACCAAGCCGCCCGCCACTCTTGCATCTGAGCAATTTCTTGATTTTGGGCTGTGATCATTTCTGTCGCCAACTGTTTAAGTTCAGGACGTTGTGATTTTTCCAGAACTTCCTCAGCCATATCCACCGCCCCTTGATGGTGAATAACCATCCCGTCAATGAACCGCAAATCATAGCTAGCATCGGCTGGCCCTAAATCCATTGAGTGATCCACACCACCATGCTGCATTGGCTGACTATCGCTGGTTTCAGTTGCGGTGGTATCTGGGGTGGGGTTTTCAGAAACAGTTGTAGAACAAGCCGTCAAAAATCCTCCGGAAACAGATGTCAAGGCGACAAAACTCAACGCCAAAAAATTATTTCTCACAAATTGATTTCGCATCATCTTCTATTTCTAGCTATGGTTCTGCATTATATTGTGTACTCTCTAGCTAACTAAAGGGTCAACCTTGACATTAATTTAGTTGTGCAAACACAGTTTTGCTATGTAATGTCTAGTGTTACAGACCAAAATGAAATCCAGATGAAATCTTCGGCATTACTAAAATGGAAGACGTGCGATCGCCAAATAAGCATAGTAATAATACTTAATTCTTCAATATATACGCATCTAAAACCCTGTCCCGATTCTCTTTACTCAAATCAAGGATATTCCCTGGGAAGCATGGAAATATCAGACCATGAAAGATACAATTATGCCGACGAAAAATAATGTGGCCACGTTTCCAGAAAAAGAAATATGAGCATCATCAGGATGTTATTTTAAAATCTTTTTGGGCGAAATTTTGTCATACTTTGGTAAATATTCGCAGCAATCCTTAGCTTCTTCAGTCAAGACAATAGAAGGTTTTACTGCACATTTCAGATAATGATTACTGGAATAAAAGCAACAATTTTTACACGGAAGGTCATATGGATTTTTAATAGTAAAAATTACCTTATTATCAATATAATTCCGAACTTTTTGTACTGTTAGTAAAAAAAATATCCAACTAAAAATGATGATTATCGGAGATATAGTTAAAGCCATATCTATATCAGAATCAGAAATTTCTAAACCATCTGGTTGAAATTGTTCTTGTTTAAATTCACTGCGATTTACATCAGAAAAATTTGTATTTTCGACTATTTCTTTGAGCAGAATTGGCTCAACAGACATATTCTTTTTCCCCAACTATATATATGATATTGGTTCTTGATCAAAAATTAATTCTTGCTTCGAGGATAGCCATAGAATTTTTTCAGTGGTTAATTACTGATTTATGGAAAATTTCCTCTCACAGTCATTAGAATATGGAATTGTTATCAGAAATCATGAATATTTATTGTATTTTAATTATATATTCAGCAAAATAAAATTAATGATATATCTGCCAATAGTTTTATTCGTCATGTCTAACTATGTATCTAAAGAAATATATTCATCAATTTACTGAATAGTTTTGTATATTATGTTAAAATTGTCTAGAGCAAAAAAATAGTTAAATTGACGACACAATTTTCAGATTAGATTAGAGCTATTTTTTGCAGACAAAAATAAAATTTAATTGCAGTAATTAATTATATTGGTGAATCATCGATGTTGAATCTTCTTCTCGCGTGGTTAGTGACTACAATCAGCTTTTTAATTATTTCTAAACTACCCATAGGCATTGAAATTGATAGTTTTGGTAAAGCGGCTGTTTCTGCGGCTGTTTTTGGGATCATGAATGCAATCTTGCAACCAATTCTGGTTTTTTTAACTTTCCCATTCATTCTGCTGAGTCTGGGACTATTTCTGTTTGTGTTAAACGCAGGTATTTTTGCTTTGGCTGCTGCGGTAGTTCCAGGTTTTGTTCTCAGATGGGGTTTTTGGAGTGCATTGATTGGTTCGATTGCTTTAACGATGGTTAATTCTATTCTTTGGTCTATTCTCGGAATATCAGTTTAAAACTATAATTTGTGGAAAGCACTGGAATGCAGATTTTAATTTAATATCAGGTAATGCACAGATGGGTTGACTCACTCTGCATTACATTTACATCTGAGATTTTATTTTATGATAGTTCTTCCTTATCAAGTCTATGATAACTAATTAAAAACCTATTGTCAACCTCCCATACTTTCTTTTTTTGTCGCACTCAAGTAGTAAAATAAGTGACGCAAAACTTGTAAGACTCACTAACCTTTATACTGTGGAGAGTATGTCACAGTTAATCACAGTGAAAACAAATTAGCTTGAAACAACACTGCCTTTATCATTTAGTTCACAGATGCAAAGCAGATCCCGACAAGAGTTACAAGACCTAGTACGCGAACAGCTGCGAGTACTACTTGAGCAAAAGAACTTTCAGGGTGCTAAAGCTTTGTTAGTTCCGGTTCAGGTTGCAGATATTGCTGAATCCATTGGAGGTTTACCGGAGGCTATCCAGGCGATCGCATTTCGCTTACTTTCTAAAGAGGAAGCCATAGAAGTCTTTGAATACCTCGATCCTAGTGTGCAACAAACACTACTGGAAGACTTTAAGCGTCAGGATGTCCAGGAAATCGTTGATAATATGTCCCCGGATGATCGGGCGCGGCTTTTTGATGAACTCCCGGCGAAAGTTGTGGGGCGACTTTTGGCGCAACTCAGTCCGGCGGAACGGGATGCAACTGCTTTACTGTTAGGTTATGCACCTAATACAGCTGGGCGAATTATGACTCCTGAGTATTTATCACTGAAGGAAAACATCACCATTACTCAGGCGCTGGCGCAAATCCGTTCTTTGGCTAACTTAAGAGAAACTATTTATTATATTTATGTAACTGATGATGCTCGTCGGTTTACAGGGACTCTCTCGTTACGGGATCTAATTTTGGCTCAAGCCGACGAAACTATTGGCAGCATCATGACCCGTGATGTGGTATTTGTAAATACTGGTACTGACCAAGAAGAAGTAGCCCGGACAATTCAGCACTATGACTTTGTGGCGATTCCTGTGGTAGATGCAGAACAGCGTCTGGTGGGTATTGTGACTGTGGATGATGTGTTAGATATTTTAGAAGAAGAAACCACAGAAGATATCTATGCATTAGGTGGTGTAGAATCTGGCGGTGATAATTATTTTCAAACTAATTTATTTACTGTGGCGCGTAAGCGGGTGGTATGGCTATTTGTGCTGTTGATTACCAATAGTGCTACGGCGGCGGTGATTACGAATCAAGAGGATATCTTAGCGAAAGCAGTAGCTTTAACTGCCTTTATACCCTTGTTGATTGGTACTGGGGGGAACGTGGGGGCGCAGTCTTCCACTGTGGTGATTAGGGGTTTGAATACAGAAGATGTTCGCCCTGACGAAGCTTTAAGTATCATTAGACGAGAGGCGATCGCCGGGGTACTGCTGGGAGGTATGTTAGGTAGTGTGGTTGTAGTCTGGGCATACGTTTTACAAGGGGATTTTGCGGTAGCCTTGGCTGTAGGTATTAGTCTAGTTTCTATTTGCGTGTTAGCCTCAGTTTCTGGTTCCGCGTTGCCATTTTTATTCCGCGCGATGAAGTTAGATCCGGCTTTGATGTCTGCACCTTTTATTACCACTGCTGTGGATGTGTTGGGAGTTTTAATTTACCTGAATGTAGCTAGATTAATTTTAGGTTAAAGAAGTCGCCACAAAAGCATCCTATTAAAAATATTCTGCTGCTGAGAATTTGGTATTTACTCCTTTATGTAGATGTGAAAATACCAAAGTTTCAGATAATATCAACTACGGTGGGGCGGCTTTTACAAAAATTGACAATTATCATAATAGCAGCCACAATACCTATGTTGTGTATTCCATGATTAATGTTTGCACAAATCACTAGGATTATTGATTTATATCCCCTAAAAACCACCTGGGGTTAGTGGAGGAAACCGATTCCCGCAAACAAAAAATAGTACAGAAATTTCAGTTTTGAAGTCTTGGGTATAGTGAGGATGATTCTTCCCTCAATATACTCCACAGGAATGAGGTATAAATGTGAGTAGCCAGGAAAACTACAATTTAGATGAGTCGGGATCGCCCAAGTCATTCCTGACATTATCCGACGCAGTAGCGCTGATTGTCGGTATTGTGATTGGGGCGGGAATTTTTCAAACCCCGGCATTTGTCGCCGATCAAGCAGGTAGCGATCTAGTTGTACTGCTGTTGTGGTTTGCTGGTGGTTTGATATCTCTGGTGGGCGCGTTATGTTATGCAGAGTTAGCCACAGCTTATCCCCATGTCGGGGGTGTCTACTATTATCTGAAACGTTCATTTGGGCGAGGAGTCGCCTTTTTATTTGCCTGGGCGCGAATGACTGTGATTCAAACAGGTTCGATTGTGCTGTTGGCTTTTGTTTTTGGTGACTATGCAACTCAGATATGGCGCTTAGGTAGCTTTTCATCTTCTATTTATGCAGCCGGGGCGATCGCTCTATTAACTGCGCTGAATATCCTGGGTTTACAACAAGGTAAGTGGACACAAAACTGGCTGTCTATGGCCAAGGTTCTGGGTTTATTGCTAGTAGTAGTTTTAGGACTAACTGTTCTGCCAAATTCTACATCTACAGTGCCTATAGAACCTGCATCATCAGGCAATTGGGGATTAGCGATGGTGTTTGTATTACTATCTTATGGTGGCTGGAATGAAGCGGCGTATATCTCGGCAGAAATGCACAATAAACAACGTAACATTCTGCGATCGCTACTTTGGAGTATTGGCATCATCACTGGTATTTACTTACTAATCAATCTGGCTTACCTGCAAGGATTAGGCTTATCAAACATGGCGACATCAGAAGCAGTGGCGGCGGATCTGATGCGCTCTATTTGGGGTGAACCAGGAGCCTTATTTATCAGCCTGTTGATTGCCGTTTCCACCTTGGGAGCAATGAATGCTACCATTTTCACCGGGGCGCGGACTAATTACGCTTTAGCTCAGGATTTTTCCCTATTTAATTTTATGGGGCGCTGGCAAAAAAGCCACAGTACTCCCATCGAAGCCTTTTTGTTGCAAGTGGCGATCGCCTTCGCTTTGGTTATCTTAGGCACAATAACACGCGGTGGCTTTGAAACGATGGTGGATTATACCGCCCCGGTATTTTGGTTATTTTTTCTCCTTTCAGGTGTATCGCTGTTTGTGTTACGCATCCGGGAACCAGAGATATCACGACCCTTTCGTGTGCCATTTTATCCTTTGCTCCCATTACTGTTTTGTGGATTTTGTGCCTATCTGCTGTATTCTAGTTTGGTTTATACCGGTGAAGGAGCATTGATAGGCGTTTTAGTCGTAGCCGCAGGAATCCCCCTATTGTTCTGGAATCGTCATCGTCAGAAATTGCGGCGGAATTAGGGAATACAAGCTATTAAGAAAGGAGAAAATTGATGAATTACAAAAAACTGGTGTTTTTACTCGCTACCGGAGTTAGTCTAAGCAGCTGGGGACTTGTCGGATGCACACCGCCAGCAGAGAATGTGGAATCAGAAGCACCTGCAACACCTACTTTGGCTGGACAAACTGAGATAGCCGCAACTGAAACCCAAGAACGTCCTGGTGATGTACCTTTTGTGCCAACACCACAGGCCGTAGTGGATGCAATGTTGGAAGTAGCACAGGTAGGCAAAGATGATGTGCTTTATGACCTTGGTAGTGGTGATGGCCGCATTGTTACTACAGCCGCTCAAAAGTATGGTACTAGAGGTGTCGGTGTAGAAATTGACCCGGAACTCATCGAGGAAGCGACGGCAAATGCTGAGGCCGCAGGAGTGGGCGATCGCGTAAAATTTGTACAGCAAGATTTGTTTAAGTCTGATTTTAGTGAAGCCACAGTAGTTACACTGTACCTACTACCTGATATCAACCTGAAACTCCGTCCTCAGCTATTACAGCAACTCAAACCAGGAACACGGATTGTCTCCCACGCTTTTGATATGGGTGAATGGAAACCCGAACAGACATTAAATGTGGATGGCCGCACAGTTTATTATTGGGTAGTTCCCGAAGAAGTACCACCTAATTTAGTTTCCAACTAGTACCAAATAGCAGAAGTTAAAAAGCTAGTTTTTGGGGAGAATAGGACAAGGATGGGAATTTCCTCTCCCCAAGCTTCTATCTTCTGGTTATCATACTGAAAAATTCACTATGAAAGGATTACAAGGAAAAAATGCTTTAGTGACAGGTGCAACATCAGGTATTGGTCAGGCGATCGCCGTAAAACTTGCCCAAGAAGGCTGTAATATAGCTATTAACTACCGCAAAACTCCAGAATCAGCCGCCGAGACTGAAGCGATGGCTATGGAGGAAGTCCGGAAAAACTGGGAAAATGGCGGAATGCGATCGCCCACAGAACCCCCTCCCAGATCGCTGTTAGTACAGGGGGATGTTTCCCAAGAATCAGACATTGTGAAAATGGTCAACAATGTAGTTGACACCTTTGGTAGTTTAGACATTCTGATCAACAACGCCGGTATTCAAATAGAATGCCCATCTCACGAACTCACCACCGCAGACTTCGATCAAGTAATTGCAGTTAACCTCCGGGGTGCTTTCCTCTGCGCCCGTGAAACTATCAAACATCTTTTATCCCAAAACCATTCCGGGGTGATCATTAATATTTCCAGTGTTCACGAAATCATCCCCAGACCGACATATCTCGGTTATGCCATTAGCAAAAGTGGAATGGAAAATCTGACTAAAACCCTAGCCTTAGAATATGCTCATCGAGGTATCCGCGTCAACGCTGTAGCACCGGGAGCGACACTGACACCGATAAATCAAGCTTGGATAGATGACCCCGAAAAAAAGGCAAGTGTACAAAGTCACATCCCCATGGGTCGGGCGGGAACTACCGAAGAAATCGCAGCATCTGTAGCTTTTTTAGCCTCAGATCATGCCGCTTATATTACCGGTCAAACCCTGTTTGTTGACGGTGGACTAACTCTATACGCTGACTTCCGGGAAAATTGGTCAGCATAAACCCATAACAGTGACAAAGGTTAATAGCGTTTGAAGCACAACAGGGCGGGGGAAAATGCCCCCCACACAAGAGTTTTACCGAGGCTATTGCCAAACATCTTCCAGCATCGAGGCCAGTTCCGTATTTAACCGACCAGCGCGGACAAACTCTGCGTAAGTATCAGCCTCAATCGCCAAGAGTTCCTCGCGGAATTGTTCAGTAGTAAAGGTGCGAAGATTAGGATACTCAGCTTGCAACTTATCAATTTTTACTTGCAGATTTTCTAATTCCCCTTTAATCAAAGTCTCTTGGTAACGGTAGAACTCAGGGTCAATACCTGGACGGTTATCTTCCCGAAGATATTCCAAAACCCGTTCCAGGGCGACATGACGAGTAGCTAATTCTGAATATTGATCACGCAGAGGTGCATCACCCAAAAGATTGAGCTTCTGTAACAACGGTTTAATAGTCAATCCCTGAACAAGTAGAGTAAATAAAACGACTCCAAACACAGTCGCAATAATGTTTTCTCGCTCTGGTAGTCCGATAGGTACACTTAAAGCTAAAGCAATGGAAACAGAACCCCTGACCCCTCCCCACCATAAAACTGTTTGTTCTGGGAGGGGAATTTTATTTTGGGTAATCACAGCACTCAAATTACTAAGAAGATAAATAGCTACAGCCCGCATCAAAATCATGGCTACGAGTGTAATCATGATAATGTCCACGTTTTCGCCCAAAATTGCAAACCGAATTTGGTCGCCAATCAACAGAAATACAATGGAGTTGACAAAAAACGCTAAAAAGCCCCAAAATTCCGAAACAATCACCCTAGTACGGGGATTCATGCCGATGCGAGAGCCAAAGTTACCTAAAATCAAGCCTGTGGTGACAACTCCAATTACCCCAGAACCACCCAACTCTTCCACAATCAAATAAGTACCGTAAGCAGAAACCAGAGTTAGAGACTGTTCCACCATTGGTAAATCAAAGCGTTGGGTGAGATAAGAAATCCCAAAACCGATTAATCCTCCCACTGCTACGCCAATACCAATGACTATCCCCAGTTCTAAGAAAATGGGCTGGAAACCTAATTCAGCATTTCCCAAAGATAGCGCCACCATAAACCCAAAGGCGACCACCGCCATACCATCGTTAAATAAGCTTTCGCCTTCCATCATGGTTGTGAGATTTTTACCCACGCCCAATTCCCGAAATAAGGCTGTGACAGAAATGGGGTCAGTAGCGGATAAACTAGCGCCAATGAGCAAAGCTGTGGTTAAAGATATCCCGGCTATTTGATTTAGACCAATGGCGATACCTGTAATGGAAATGACCACCCCCAAAACTGCAAATAGGCAAATTGCCACCAAATTACGCTTTAACTCCGCCCAGTGCAAATTCCAGGCGGCTTCAAATAACAAAGGGGGTAAAAAGATAAACAAGATTAATTCGGGGGAAAGAGTGACCAGGCGGACATCTACAAAGGCTAACCCTAAGCCGACAATCACCAAGAGTAAGGTATAAGGTATGTGGCGAAACCAACTAAATATCTGCGGTAATGTTGCTACCCCTAAAGATACTGAAAGTACTAACAAAAATTGTTTGAGATTATTGGTGATAATATCTTCGCTAATTGCAGATTCTATGATCATAAGTAAAATTTGGTATATTTTAGGACTTACACATTGATAGAATAGAGAATGGGGAGTTAATGAAACTCGCCTTGTTGAACCTCCGCATTCAGTGAAAATTTAGCAGCAAAGTCATTGGTCAATTTCCTCTTCGCCACACTCCCCACACTCCCCACACTCCCCACACTTCCCACACTTCCCACACTCCCCACACTTCCCACACTCCCCACACTCCCACACTCCCACACTTCCCACACTTCCCATTCCCTACTCTTCTTTCCCTATTTCCCACTCCCCATAATTTTCCACAGCATATTTTTTGATTAATTCTTGGACTTGGGAGGCTACAAGGGGATGTGAGTCTTGTTGGAGTTGGGGGAGAAGTTCTCCTAAAACACGGCGTGAGGCGACACTGAGATAAGCGATCGCACCTTCGCGGACAAAGCTGGTAGGATGACGGAGGGCGATTAAAATTTCTGGAATGCTTAAGCGGATGTGGCTAACTTGAGCAAAATGAAAACAGCAAGCTAAACACCAATCAGAGAGAAAATGGCTGAGTGAAAGCATTTGGCTAATGCGGTCTCTAATTGACATTGGTTGATATTTGCTTAACCTGGCTTCAATTAAATAATTCAGTTTTTCTTGGGGCGATCGCCTGTCGAGTATATTTAATATCAATGCCTTGTTAGGCAAAGTAATCGTATGGTCTAAGATTTCCAGACCCTGGGCTAAATTCGCCCCTAATTCCGATTTAAGATTAAAGGCTGCTGCTTGCATTTTGTCTGGGGAGTAAAGTAGTCTCAGTAATAGCAGTAATCGCTCTTTCACATCAAGTTCTAACTCTTCCAAAGCCCGTTGTAATAAGCCCCGAATCATGACACTTCTATCTGCTGGCTGAAGTTGGGGAATTTGTGGTTGTTGAAAGTCGAGATAGGCGGCGTAAATTTCCCCTAAAAACATTAATTCCTGTTGGATTAAATTTTCCACTTGACTTTGGTGGAAAGTATCGACACTACTAACTTCTGCTTGTGGGTTGACCTTCACGAGACTGCGGAGAATATGATATCTGGTAACACCCCAAGACCGTTCTAACTGTTCCCATAAATGTTCCATTGCTTCCAGAGTACCGATTTGAGCAATGGTGCGCCAAGCATACATCCGCACTACTTCTGGTTTATAAATATTTGTAGCCAGTTTTAAGAGTATTTCTAAGGCTTCATTTTCCAGTCTCACCAAAGCATTCATGGCGGTACTGCGAGTTGATTTATAGTACAGCGCCCCGACTAATGCGGAATAATATTCTTCTAATTGAGTTGCAGCAATCATTTCCAAAACTGCACAGCGTACCCGCAAGGAATCATCCTGTAACAAGTTGGGAATATAAATTCGCAAAGCCTGTAAATATACTGCTTCTCTCAGCGCCCTTACGCCATTAACTCGTTCTCGTTCTTGTTTATGAGTCAGCATTCGGCGCATAGTTTTGGTAGCGGCGATTTTTTGCAATGGTGTTCCCTGACGCAAAATTAAGGCTGAGGCGGTGGCGCGGATGAGTGAATGGTGTCGTGGTTGCAGGTACTCTTCTAATAGGGATAGATTGGGGTTAGTTTCCGCTAGCCAGACGTAACGCAGGGCGAGGGCAAAAACTTCGGGATCTGTTTTTCCTTGGGGCTGTTCTAGCAGGGAGCGGACTTCCAGGGCATAAATAGGGCTGATATCCCCCATGAGCATCACTTCCAAACTTTGTCGTTGCAAATCTGGTGATAATTGAACCAGCAAGGGGGCTAAAACTTGCCCTGCACCTTGGGGGTCCATTTGTGCTAATAGTTCAATGCAAGACTTTTTATCGGCTGCACTGCCTTTTTCTACTAGGGCTTTGACTATTCCTTGATGGAAGAAACGTAAACCGACATTTGTCGCACTTAGTTCTCCTCGTTCGGCGCTTAATACTAATAGGTCTACGTAACGCGATCGCAATAGCATCACAACTCTTAAACAAGCGGCGGCGATAATTACTGTTTCTCCGATTAATACCCACTTTTGTACTTCTATGGGTACATACTGATGAGAAACAAACACAGTTACGATGATAATCATGCCGGCTAAACCTGTGGCGATCGCTTCGGCAGTACCTCCTGATAATGTCTGCGTGCGACTGCGAATGTTTTCGGGTATGGGTTGGTAGAGAACGGGTCCACTACTGAGTACAAAGGTGTAGCGTAAGAGTTCATCGGCGAACTTCAGCCCCACTAGTCCCCAAAAGAAGCCTTGGGCTTGCACACCTGGAACTAAGTTCAGTAAAGTTATGGTTGCTGGGAGAATAAAGCCCACCGCAATGGGTAAAAGTGCCGCCATGACGAATACCCCAAACCGTTCTGTGAGGCGGCTAGAGATAAACCACTGAGTTGTTAATTCACACAGTCCCACAATCCCACCAAATAGACCTAAAAAGGTGGCTAGTTCGCGGCTATTTAAGGAAAGGTTGAGTTCCCGCAGGTATTGAAAATCTACTAATAGGCCAATGACTTGTAATAGACCCACGAAAGCGAATAATTGCAGTGTGTAGCGCTTTAATGGGGTTTCCAAGCGGCGATGTCGCGCCACTTCTTCTTGAGCCATGAGGCGTTGGGGCGCATCGGGAAAGGCTTCTCGATAGTTATGACTTAAATAAAATAAAATTCCTGACCCTAAAATAATCACACTGGAGGCGATGAGAATCACTTGCTCTAGCTTGATGAATTGCACTAGCCAAGGCAAACTAAAGCCACTGATCACATCCGCGACTAACATCCCACTGCTGACTAAGGGGTAGGTACGTTTAATTTCTCGGATATTAAATAATTGATTAGCAACAATAGAGGTGTTGAGGTCGTTGATGACATAAAGTGCATCTACCCACAGCCGCAGCAAAAAGACTAGGGCGACTGTCAAGAATGAAATATGTATGTTGCCACGTAAGGATACGATTAAGACTAATGGCACTACCATGCAGGGTGCGATCGCCACAATCACCCAACGCAACGGGAAAATCTTTTGCAGCCAAGAATAAAATACCACCAGGGCGATACTCATAGCCGCACTAGCAATATACATCCAAGGCAAAGGACCCGCCCCATATTCATCCAAAAACAGCGCCACTGCACTGTCTTCTGCCCAGCGCAAACCCACTGACACAGTAGTGTAAAAAGCAAACATCATCCAGGTGCGTTTGCCTTCTTCAGGGCGAAGATTTAACCATTGTAACAGTCGTGCTAAAGCGCCTTTCTTTGCAGCCAACGACTTATTTTTGAGTTCCATGCACCGCAAGCTACAGTAAATTAGACAGTATTACATCAGAGAAAAAACTAAATATTATCAGGAAACCAATCGTCTTTTACCACCTCCACGCTCAAAACTCCAGAGTGTATATTTACAGAAGTTAGCCAGTAAATCCACTACACATTTTAATACTATACCTGGGGACTGGGGACACTTCTGCAAGTCTTACGGTGAACTTACCTCATCCCCCCAGCACCCAGCACCCTGCTCCCCTGCCTCTTATCTTCTCCCCCCAGCACCCTGCTCCCTGCTCCCCTGCCTCTTCCGCCCCCATAAACGGCAAAAATCCTGAGCAACTGAGATTATCTTTCCCAGTCAGCGCTCAGGACTATCAGCTTTCGGTAAATTTCCCAGACTTGGGTCTATGGGAAACTTTCAGTTTGAAATTATACTTGGTATTGGCGAAAATTAGTGAATTACTTTTTAGGCGAAATCAGCATCATCATGTTTCTACCCTCTTTTTTTGGTAGTTGCTGCACTTCGCCAAGCGGCTCCAAATCCTTGGCCATGCGCTTGAGTAAATGCTCGGCTAAATCACTGTGTTGAATTTCTCGACCCCGAAACATCACAGTCGCCTTGACTTTATCACCATCTTTGAGGAAGCGTTCGGCTTGTTTCACACGGACATTGTAGTCGTGTTCCTCAATTTTGTAGCGCATCTTCACTTCTTTGACATCAGCCGTATGCTGTTTTTTTCTGGCTTCCCGTGCCTTCTTCTCCTGCTCAAACTTATACTTTCCATAATCCATGATCCGACAAACGGGGGGGTCAGCCTTATCACTTAGCAACACTAAGTCTAGCTCTTTCTCTTCAGCTAGTTGTAGTGCTTCTTGCGGAGGCATAATTCCTAATTGTGCGCCATCATTATCAATGACTCGAATCTTCGGAAACCGGATGCGTTCGTTGATTTGAGGCAAATCGCGAGTTCGTTTTTTCTCAATCACAGGCATTATGATTATGGAAGCTCTCTAGTAGTTAAGATGTGGTTTGAACTTGGTTTACTCGGTCTTGTTTGGGATGCCTCAGAAGTACGATACTTGATTTAACTGAGGACTTAAAGTGAGTCTATTTTTCTAGGATAACTAATTCATGAACTAGTCGTCACCATATTTTTTATTTTACCTGTTCTGCCATTCTTTGCGATCGCCAAAGGTGGGCTATAGCCAATCGCACCCTCCACAAAAGCCTCAAATTCCCATTACCTTAGAGATATGGGTTGTATAAATCGGAGACAAAGGTGACCACTACGGTAAACTGGCAAGAAAGAGTTGGTAATCAAAGAGATTGGGTATGGCGAGGTTGGCAAACTCGTTATACTTATATTCGACCTAGCCAAAATCAATCCACTACACCGTTGATTTTGCTACATGGTTTTGGTGCGTCCATTGGTCATTGGCGACATAATTTAGAAGTTTTAGGAGAACACCATACTGTTTACGCCTTAGATATGCTGGGTTTTGGTGCATCCAGAAAAGCGCCAGCTAATTACAGTATAGAACTGTGGGTGGAGCAAGTATATAAGTTTTGGCGAACTTTTATCCGTCAACCTGTGATATTAGTCGGTAATTCCAATGGTTCCCTGATTTCTCTAGCGGCGGCGGCGGCTCATCCAGATATGGTTAAGGGTATAGTGATGATGAGTTTACCCGACCCATCTTTAGAACAAGAAGCGATTCCGCCTGTTTTGCGACCTGTGGTGACGGGAATTAAAAAGTTAGTGGCTTCGCCGTTGATTCTCAAACCTTTATTTCACTTTGTGCGGCGACCTAGCTTTGTGCGTCGTTGGGCTAGTCTCGCTTATGCCAACCCGGAAGCCGTCACCGATGAACTGATAGATATTTTAACAGGCCCTCCCCAGGATAGAGGTTCATCTCGTGCTTTTAGTGCTTTGTTTAGGGCTGCGATCGCAGTTAATTTTAGTCCTAGTGTTAAAGCAATATTACCCACCCTCACAATACCCATGCTACTAATTTGGGGGCAAAAAGACAAATTTGTTCCACCTGCACTTGCACAGAGATTTACTCAATACAACAATCAGCTAGAACTGCTGAAATTAGAAGATGTCGGCCATTGCCCCCATGATGAATGTCCAGAACAGGTTAATCAAGTGATTTTAGATTGGATTCACAGAAATACTCACACCCAGCCGTTAGAGTAGCCGATAATTGCCAATATCTAAAACCCTTCTATTCTGGTGATAAATTAACCAATACTGACTTCATCGGTATTAACACCTTTAGCACCATTAACTGCCGCCGCGACAGCAATCATCTTGTTGAGGATATCCTCACTAGGAACTTTACCTTTTAATACCACCATGTTGCTGGTTTGAGCAACCCAGAGAGTATCAACATCTGTGAGTTCCGCATTTTCATCAAAGGCCAATGCTACCCGCTTGGCTAAACCACTTTGGTCATATTCTCCATTCAATCCTAAACGTTCTGGGGGAATTGATTGGGTAGTAGCAGGAGCAGCTTTAGCGGCAGCAGTGGGCGCTGGTTGTTGGGGCTGAGGATTTACTTGGGCATTTTGGGGTTTTTCCATGCCAAAAAGTCTTTTTAACCAAGTCATAACAGTTTCTCTCCAATTTTCGGTTAGGTATCTATCACATACTCAGGATAAAAGCTTAACAAATAATCTACATCTACCTATGAAAAGATATTCAGCGATAATTTAGCGTAATTATGATATACTCGTTCAGATTAATCCAATAATAGCTAACTGCTTTTTGTGAAACTATCTTGGTCGTTTAAAGTATAAAACTTTACCCAATAAGTAGACTTTTATCAAGTCTTCGTATTATGGGCGGTTTAAAATTTGAGCGTATAAAAGATTTCACATTTTGTATTATTCAACTGTGCGAAACGGCATCTCGTACAGTATAAGCAAAGCTCAGTTAATGTCCGACGGGATACCGGGAGTCGCTGAGAAGCTCACACTGACAGCTGGCTGGAGTGTGGGAGTATGTCAATAAAATTCTTGCCTGAGCCTGTGTTGGCAGAGATGAAACATACCCTTTCAGTTTTAGTAGAAGATGAGGCGGGTGTTCTTTCCCGTATCTCCAGTTTATTTGCGCGTCGTGGCTTTAATATAGAAAGCCTCGCAGTTGGTCCAGCAGAGCAAGGAGGAGTTTCGCGGATTACGATGATTGTACCTGGAGACGATCGCGTAATTGAGCAACTCACCAAGCAACTGTATAAGTTGGTCAACGTCCTCAAAGTACAAGACATCACCGAAACTCCTTGTGTAGAGCGAGAGTTGATGCTTTTGAAAGTGAATGCTAGTAGCAGTAATCGTTCAGAAGTGGTGGAACTGGCGCAGATTTTTCGGGCGCGAGTAGTAGATGTGGCCGAAGATTCTCTGACTTTAGAAGTTGTGGGAGATCCTGGTAAAATGGTGGCGATCGTCCAAGTATTACAAAAATTTGGTCTGAAAGAAATCGCCCGCACTGGCAAAATAGCCCTGACTCGTGAGTCCCGTGTCAATACTGAGTTGCTGAAGTCTTTAGAAGCCAAGGTTTAATGATCAAATGTGTGGAGAGCCAGCAAATATGTTGTTCTCCCACAAATTTTTCTTAATCAAACAGATTTAATAATATAGCAGGGGAGCAGGGAGCAGGGAGCAGGGGGGCAGGCTTAAAACTCCTGAATTACAAGGGTTTTATGATCTATTTTTGTCCTAACCACCTTGGCGGGTGCTATACCTCAAATTAATCCCGCCCTCGACCCTTGCAGGGTAGTACAAATCTGTCTGCACTTTCATTTTTTATAGAAATTACTTCAAATAAATCAACAAGTTTAATCCGGGAATTGTCCGAGAAAGAGTCCATAAAACTAAAGTGATATAAAGTACGCCCAAACTCCACTGATACCAAGCAAGGGTAGCGATAATTCCTGGTAAATGTTGATCTCGGAGGCGAATATCATTAAAGCCTAACCTGACTAAATTATTCAAACTAAAATCATAATAATTTAACCAATTCCAACGACGATCCCACAACAAAGGCATATATCTTTCGCGGAATGTTTCGTTTCTAGGGATGACGGGTAATCGCCCAATTAATAATCTTAATTGTCTAAAAGTTCCGTCTTCGGTGAAGTAGGAAACATCCATTAAATCGTGATAGCGTCCTTGTTGATAAAGTTGGATAATTAAAGTTACTGGTAAAGGAATAATAATAATCGCCAGACACCCCAATGTCAGCCAAGGGTATTCCGCATTACGGAAGATAGCTAATAAACTAAACAGTGTTAAAAAGGTGAAACCAGCAAAGATCCAAATAGTTTCATAATATGTGGGAATAATGGGGGATGGATGTAAGCGACGGTAACGATCTATCAGCCAAAATAGCCAGCCGAAGTAGGCGATCGCCACCCCTCCCACACCAAACACTAACCAAAAACTCGTACCATAGCCACTCAGCAGTAAAAGTACACTCAAAGCCAACCATTTTGCAGCTTGTAACAACCACCCACCAGGGGAAAGGGGTTCAGCAACCACTAGGCGATCGCTCAATTGATTGTATGTTTCCAAATCAATATCTGCTAAACTCAATAAATCGCTGCGATTGCGAAATAGTTTAATCATCCGACCCTGGGCGATCGCCTCCACCTGACTGGGACTAAAACCCAAATTAATCAAAGTTATACGGGTCGCACGATTAATATTCCTATCCACCAAACGATGGCTTAATTCCCGCAAACGCAGTTTTTGTTTTGTATATTCCAACTGATTTGCGTCCGCGATTTGCTGCTGCTGGCGGAAATTCTGCCCCAAATTTCGCAAAACATTTTGATTACCTTGGGAAGTAGGAACCCGAAACATTTGACCAATTTCGCCAGGATTACCTAAAATTTTGCCTTGATTAGAATTAAAAGTTAAACCAGGAACATTTAAAAAAGCCTCCTTAGCAAACCTCGCATCACTAAAATCAGCTTGATTGAAAATACTAGCACCACGTAAATTCACAGCTTGGCTAAAGATAGCATCTCGAAAAATTACCGCTTGCTCAAAAATAGCTTCTGTGAAGAAAACATACTTATAAAAATTAGCCTGAGTAAACTGTACTTGTTGACTAAAGCGCACAGCAGAAAAATCAACATTTCCTTCCCATTGCGTCCGCAAAAACTTAGCTGGTTGTTTAAAACTAGCTTGATTAAACTTAGTAGTTTTAATAAAAGTGCTATCTTGAAAATCAGCCATTTCCTGAAATTCGGCTTTCTCAAAATTTAGATCATCAAAAAACACACTACTTTTAAAATTAGTAACTTGCCGAAAATTAGCCCCAGAGAACCTTACAGAACGGTTAAATCTAGTTTCATTCCAGTTAGTGGGTTGCAAAAAAATTGCATTTTCCGCATTCACCGTCTGAAAAAAGAAAGTATTTGGAAACTTTACCTCCCCAGTAAACCGAGTTTTTACCAAAGTTAAAGAACCACGGAAAACGTTAATTTCACTAGAAGCCGTGGGTTGATTGGCTAAAAGTGCGCGACAGTCCTTAGACTTAGGTAAAGCGATTCCTTCCCCGCGTTTCGCTATCACCAAAGACTGCAAACAAATAAAACGCAACTTTGCTAATTGTTCTTGTTCACTACTCGTCAAAGTAGGAGCATAAACATTTATAGACTCTTCATTAGATATAACGGTCGTATAGAGAGGAGTTCGCAAACCCAAATCACTACCCAAAAAATCCCCCCGCACCAGAGAATTACTCAAATCTAAACCCAAAGGTTTGCTTCCCGACTTTTGTAATTCCTTTCGCAGCAACAGATAAAAATCATCACGAAACTTTCCATTTTCCGGGCGCAAATCAATCACCATTTCCCGTAAATCCACAGTCAAATTACCCTCAAGGATAATGGGATTTTGCGATCGCTCCTGCAACAACTCCAAAGTTAAAATACTACGTTCTGGTTCAGCTGCGATCGCCCCACCAGGAACAGATAAAAAAACCAGCATCAAAAAAACGCAGACATATCCTAAAAACCAACGCAGAGATAAACAAAACCTTAACTCCGCGCCCCTTTGCGCCCCTTTACGGTTAAAAAAAAATTCAATCACTCATCACCGATCATCAAAACCACCTTACCCGTCACCGAACCAGACTCCAAAAATTGATGAGCCTCAGCAGCTTTCCCCAAAGGAAACACCCGACTAACCTCAACCTTCAACTTCCCTTCATCCATCCACCTAGCACACTCTGCGAGAATTTCCCCATGATGCTTCAACTCTTCCTCCAAACCTTGCAACATCGGAGTCAGCATTAACTCCAACCCAATCCGGAGATTACGTAACCTAGCAACCTTCCAAATAGTATCAGCCTTCGGTTCCAGAATCGTCACCACATCCCCATATACCCGCACCGCCGGAAAAGTCTGGTGTAAAGTCTCGCCCCCAACAGTATCAAAAGCCAAATCCACACCTTCACCACCAGTCCAATTTAACGCCGCACTCACAAAATCCGTTTCTTTGTAAAAAATTACCTCATCAGCACCCAGTTCTTTTACAAAAGTCCCCTTTTCCTGAGAACTCACAGTAGTACAAACAAAAGCACCCTTAAGTTTCGCCAACTGAATCGCCACATGACCAACACCACCAGCACCAGCATGAACTAAAACCCGTTCCCCAGGTTCCAACCTTCCCCGTTCATACAAAGCCTCCCAAGCAGTAATTAAGACCAGAGGTGCTGCTGCTGCTTCCGCAAAAGAGACAGAAGCAGGTTTACGAGCCACAAACCTTTCATCTACTACAGTATATTCAGCATAATTACCCTGATCTGCGCCCAAGCCACCATAGCAAAAATATACCGCATCACCTACGCGAAATCTTCCAACACCAGCACCCACCGCCTCAACGACCCCAGCACCATCACAGCCTAAAATTGCCGGCATTTGTTCAGGGTAAAAAGTACCTCGCTGACGGAGTTTAGCATCAATAGGGTTCACACCAGCAGCTACCAACCGGACTAAAAGTTGAGTATTTCCTAAAGGTAGAGTCGGCTTTGGTATTTCCTGTAGCTGTAAAACTTCAGGGCTACCGGCTGCTGTCATCACAACTGCTTTCACAAATCTTTCCTCCTAGATATCGGTTATGTGCAACTTTAGCGCAATCCGGAGGACAGAATAGACATCTTCAACAAAAAATGTAGAGAGGTTTCATGGAACTTCTCTACAAAGGTTGTGCAAAAAGCATATTTAAATTAGGTCGATGTCTAATTTTTTTCTATCAAATACCTGATGGGAAGGGGCGTAAAACTTCACACCCCATTAGAATCCTAGAAAAATTCACTTTCTCTCAGAAGTCGTCATCCCTGTAGCGGCAATTTCCTTACCTAAAACTTCTACAGCTTTGGCAAATTGAGGATCTGCTAAAGTAGCCAGTTTGTCACGTTCCTTCAGCCACAATTGCTCCAGCTGTTCTTCAGACAACTTCACAGTCACATCCGGTTCCACACCGTGTTTATTAATATCTGTACCTTTAGGAGTCAGATATTTAGCAATTGTCACCGCTAAACCAGAACCATCTTCCAAAGGACGCACCGATTGCACTAAACCTTTACCAAAAGTTGTAGCACCCACTAAAACAGCGCGTTTATTATCCTGCAAAGCACCTGAAAGAATTTCACTAGCGCTAGCTGAACCTTCATCCACTAAAACCACCAGAGGTTTATTAGTCAAAGCACGTCCCCTAGCCACTTCTCGCTCTTGTTCACCCTTGCGGTCAACAGTAGAAACAATTGTGCCTCTATCCAGCCACATCCGCGCAATTTCCACACTAGAGTAGAGTAAACCACCTGGATTCCGACGTAAATCCAGAATATATCCTTCTACCCGTTGTCTTTCTAAATCTCTGATCGCGCTTTGCATTTCCCCGCTAGCATTAGCGCTGAACTGATTTAGGCGCACATAGCCGAGTTTACCTGCCGGAGTTTGCTGTGAGGAATACTTCACAGGATGGATTTCAATGCGGGCGCGTGTAATCTGAAACTCTTTGGGTCGGCCATCGCGTTCAATTGTCAACTTGATTTTACTTCCTGGCTCACCACGAATCAGGGATACTGCTTCATTAGTATCCATCCCTTCAGTAGTTTTACCATCAATTTTGATGATGACATCCTTTGCCAAAATGCCCGCCTTAAATGCAGGTGTATCATCAATGGGGGAAATCACCACGATTCTCTTAGTTTCTTCATCTTGACTGATGGTAATACCAATACCTGTAAGTTCCCCAGAAGTGTCCACTTGCATATTCTTGAACTCATCAGGGTCCATAAACCGGGTATAGGGGTCATCCAGCTTTTTCAGCATTTCCCGGATGGATGTATACGCATCTTGCTGATTACTGTACGACTTATTCAAATACTCCGTCCGCACAGCCAGCCAATCTACCTGATTAAAAGTACCGTCTACATATTGGCGTTGAACAATTTGCCAAACTTCGTCTACTAATTCTTTGGGACTTGCTTTAAATAAAGCCTGACCTCGAGAGTGAATACCAAGGCTAGTGACAGCAATCGTGGAAAGAGTCACGGCCGTAGCACCCAAAACAAGTCTACTTTTTGTAATCACCATAATGACAGCTGCGTCAGAGGGAGGAATTTATAGTCAGTATGCCCAATCTAACACAGGGTTTCACTGTACAGACCAAGCAGGTGTTACTAATTTCATTAAAATACTTGACAATCCGGAGAGAAGAGGAACAGGAGTAAGGTATTAGGGATTGGATATTGGGTATCGGGGATTGGGTATCGGGGATTGGAAACTTGGTATTGGAAACTAAAAATCTTCCCCCCTGCTCCCTGCTCCCTGCTCCCTGCTCCCCTGCCTCTTCTTTCCCCACAGCTCCCCGCTCCCCTGCCTCTTTACGGTTCTACCCAGCGTCCATCTGCTTTAATCAGGTTAATTAATTCTTCCACCCCTTGGGCTTCTGGGACTTTTTTAATTTCTTCTCGGCCACGATATAAAGAAATGTAACCTGGTGTTTTACCAACATAACCATAGTCAGCATCTGCCATTTCTCCAGGGCCGTTGACAATGCAACCCATAACGGCTATATCCAAACCGGTTAAGTGTTTGGTGGCTTCCCGGACTGTGTGCAAGACTTCCTCTAAATTGAATAAGGTTCTCCCACAAGAAGGACAAGCAACATACTCAACCATTGTTTTCCGCAATCCTAAAGCTTGCAGAATGCTGTAACAAACGGGAATTTCCTTTTCTGGTGCTTCTGTGAGTGATACACGAATTGTATCGCCAATGCCATCCGCTAATAATGTGGCAATTCCGGCGGTGGATTTAATCCGTCCATATTCACCATCACCGGCTTCTGTCACACCCAAATGTAAGGGATAATCCATACCCAGTTCATCCATGCGCTTGGCCATGAGGCGATAGGCGGCTATCATCACAGGAACCCGTGAGGCTTTCATGGAAATTACTAAGTTACGAAAATCTAAAGATTCACAAATGCGAATAAATTCTAAGGCAGATTCTACCATCCCTTCTGGGGTGTCGCCGTAGGTAAATAGCATTCTTTCGGCGAGGGAACCATGATTTACGCCAATTCGCATGGCTTTACCTTGATCTCGTAAGGAAACTACTAAAGGTTCTAGAGTTTCGCGGATTTTGTCGCCAATTTCATCAAATTCGCTTTTACTATATTCACTTCTATTATTGTTGGGTTTCTCAAATACATATAACCCCGGATTTATCCGCACTTTTTCGATATGTTTGGCGACTTCCAAGGCAATTTTCAGGCCATTGTGATGGACATCGGCGACAATTGGGACATCTTGGTAAGTTTGAATTAATTTTTGTTTAATGTCCGCCATTACTCTGGCGTGAGCCATACTTGGTACTGTAACGCGGACAATTTCACAGCCAATTTCGTGTAATCTACGAATTGCTGCTACGGAACCATCAATATCAAGAGTATCCTCGTTAATCATTGACTGCACTACCACTGGGTAGTTACCCCCAATGGTGACATTTCCCACCTTAACGGGACGAGTTTTACGCCTCTGAATTTTGGTGTCAAAGATGGGTTGATTTGCGGCGGTGTCAATGGTTGTCGGAGTTGGCAGAGTTTGCATAACCTAATGAGGTAAATTAGCTGTGGTTAAAATATCAGATTGAAAGTCTCTTTCTTTCAGATTGCCACAGTCAGAGCATTTTTGGACGATGGGAAAGCAAAACAGAAGATTAAAAAATGTTGGTTGGGTTAACTAGATTAACTAGCCCGCAAGAGCTACTCAGCGATCGCCACCTCATCCCGAAGAGTTATTTTGAAACTCTCTTGAAGTTATTCTGACTGTGACGCTTTCTAGCAACAGTCATGAAAAATGGACTGAAGGCTAATAAACTGAACATGAAATTAAAATCAGGCTCAGGTACAGATTCCGGTATGGCTGTTATACCAATAGACCTGACTAAGCTACTGTTAGTAAATTGAGTGCCACTAAAACTTGTAGAATCACCTGTCGCGCCATTGTAGGCTAAAACTGAACCAATATTTTGATTGGTAAAATCGAAGCCAGCGACATAAAGATTATTACTAGAACTACCAGTGCCAAAAGTTAAGTTACCGATAAAATTGCTACTGGGAATAGTGCCTGTATAATTCGTTGATAAGGTATCGACTAAAACACCTGTGGGATTATAGCGTCGGATACTACCGGCAAAGTCACTGACCAAAATATCATTGTTGGGAGCAAGTATTAATCCTAGAAAACTGACAAATCCAGAACTTTCTGGTGATGGGATAGGTTGAGGAATAAAAATAGTAGGATTTGTAGTTGGTTCTTGGCCTGCAACTTGAGCCGGAGAGTAGCGTAAAACTTGGCTTTCATAAGGAAAAGCGAGATCACCATTAGGAAGATTTGCTGAACCCTGAGTAGTGACATAGAGGCTACCATCTGTCCCAAATAGCAAATCATTAGGGCCATTTAACCCATTAGGAGTTCCAAGACCGTCATTGTTATCGGAAGCAAAGACACCTAAGAAGTTTCCTGTTGTCGGGTCAAATTTTAATATTTGGTTAGTACGAAAACTACTAACGTAGAGTATTCCATCTGGGCTAAAGGCATTTCCGTAAGGACGAGTTAATCCATTACCGGCCGCAGCTACACCGAGAAATTCTCCCGTGGGACTATAGCGTAAGACAGCTGAATCAGTAGGATATGAGGGATCTAATAAGTTACCGCCAGAACTCCCACCAACACTGACATAAAGGTTGCCATCTAGTCCAAAAGTTAAATCATCTGGATCGCGTAATCCACCATTAATAGAGGTGGTAAAGTTACCTTGAAAGCTGCCAGTGTTTTCGTCAAAAAGTACAAGATTGTTGCCCTCACTATTACTAACTATCAAAGTTGCCTGTGCCTGTGTTGCACTGATAGTTGTGACAGCTAGATTAACTAAAATTACTGAGATTGGCAGAGAGACCAGTTTCATGTTAAACGCAGTTCTCATAGTGAGCTTGATTTATGTGTTTTAATGCTGTTGAGTGACTAAAGGTATGTAACTATTCATTAGTTCACAGGGTGATTTTACAGTAAAAGCACTCATAATACAACTATTAATTCTTACCAAAAAACTGGGTCTAAAGCCTCGCCGTTTTACGGCAACTTTTAGATGATATAATTCTTTGCGTATAAGTTTTCCACATAAAATGATTGTCTTAGAGTTCAAAGCCAAAGGGAAAACAACTCAATATACCGCTATTTATGAAGCGATTAAAACCGCTCAATTTGTTCGCAACAAGAGTATCCGTTTTTGGATGGATAACCGAGGAGTAGGACAAAAAGAACTGTATCGCCTCAGTAAATCTCTCAGAAATGAGTTTCCCTTTGTCAAATCTTTGAACTCAAGTGCTTGCCAAGCTTCCATTGAACGGGCTTATAGTTCGATAGCTCGTTTTTATGATAACTGCAAAAAAGCCGTTATCGGTAAAAAGGGATATCCCAAGTTTCAGAAAAATTGCCGTTCAGTGGAGTATAAAACTTCTGGATGGAAGTTATCTGAAACCAGGAAAC
>NZ_JAYGHG010000010.1:0-125021 GCF_034931085.1 Nodularia harveyana UHCC-0300
TTAGGCAATTTATATGGATTAAGAACCTGGGTAGAATATGGGTTTCGACAGTGTAAACAAGAACTAGGCTGGACAGATTACCGTTTCACTAATTTCCAACATATTGAGAGATGGTGGGAGATTATTTTTTGTGTTTACACGATGATTAGTTTAAATTCTCCAGTCTTCTTAGGCTTAAATCAATCTCGTCAACTTGAGACTGAAGCACAAGAAAATAGTGATGTTGATTTTTCTAATCATCCGCAATGGAATCACGAATCCGGATGGAAGAATACTTTAAATAATCTGCGTCTCATTATCCAACCACTTTTACTATTTTGGTTAATTTATCCCTGGTCAAGTATTTTCCCTAATTCACAGTTGTTACTGGGATTCAATAATTTAATTGCAGCCATGAATCAATTTAAACCCTTTTATGATTCTGGATGATTTAGCTCCTTAACTACTTCCTTATTCCGGAAAGTGACAGAAGAGGGGTAAACAGTCTGGGATTAGAACCAGGAGTATCATTTTTTATTAAAGGTGTGAAGGTAACAAAGACTCGCGGTTTCATGAGCTTTAATGTTGCTTGTAAATGGAAACGTAAAATCAACGGAGTAGCTCCGAAAGAAGGATGGTTTATCTTAACGAACTTTGAGGTGTTAGAGTCAGCTATTTCTGCCTATAAACAAAGATTTGATATTGAAGAAATGTTTAGAGATTTTAAAAAGGGAGGCTATAATTTAGAGGATACTAATGTAACAGGTGAACGCTTTATTTTTCTAGTTTTATTGATAGCCATTGCTTATTCTTCTGCAACAATTCAGGGTCAAAATATCAAACGTAAAGGAATACAGAAATATATTGCTCGCATCAAAGAATATGGTCGAACGGAACGGAGACATAGTAGTTTTTATATCGGCTTATATGGTCAAACTTGGGTCAATTTCAACGATGTCTGTATAGATTTAGTCACGAAATTAATGAAATTAAATCGCAATAAACTTAAGTATTATCAAAAAGGTCTAAGAGCTATGAGGCTTATAGAGTCTGTCTTGTAGATGATTTTGTCCCCCCGTCAGGTAGGTAGGCAAAAATAAACATAACTATGTAACAAAATATAAAATAGCTGAAACCCTTGCAATTGCTTCCCTCTCCCCGCAAGCGATGAGGGGGCTAAGATGTACCTGATAAGAGAGGAAAACTCTGTACAATTACTCGCATTTTGTGTCTTGATTACGCTGATAATATAGTTATGATTGCCCATAAAATAAATACTATTTAATGAATTTCTATGATATATCTTTTGATTCGTAAAGCCTTGAATTTTAACTTCCTTGCCCAGTTGCGTCTAAATTCTGCTGCGAAAAAAACTGGTATGTTTGTCTGTCGGGGTAAAATTCAAATAAGTATATGCTCAGATACTATTATTCAGCCATTCGATGAGGTGTGTTATGTTGGTATCCCCTTGTTAGGCACATCAACACCAGTAAATGATACGACTGTAATTGTCGGTGGCTCTCATGCAATATTGACTTTAAATGGATGCACAATAGGACGAGGTGTAACATTAACTGTTGGGGATTCTGCTTCTCTGAGTATAGGCAGCAATTCTTATATTAATGATGGCAGTCGTATAGCTGCTCAAAACTCTATTATGATTGGTAAAAACTGTGCTATTTCCTTTGGAGTCACAATCATTGATGATGATGGTCATGGATTTGGTTTACCTCCCTATTCAGCCCCAATAGTAATTGAAGATAATGTCTGGATTGGCTGTAATGTCACTATTTTAAAGGGTGTAACAATTGGCAAAGGTTCAGTTGTGGGAGCAGGTGCAGTTGTGACTAAATCTTGTCCACCTCATTCTTTAATTGGTGGAGTACCGGCAAAAGTAATCAGAGAAGGAGTAAATTGGACTGATAAATCTAGACTAGAGCAGTCAGTAATATAATGATTTTGCTGGTAATTGTTTCTTTTATCTTTTCTGATATCTAATACTTTTAATACAAATACAATGCAACGAACCGGACGCTCAGTGGTCAACTTTTCCTCTGGAATTATGTTACAGGTGATGACACTGGGTATAGGTATAATTAGTACACCTCTGCTACTGAGTTGGCTTGGTGATGAACGCTACGGAGCATTTCGGGCTGCTAATGACTGGGGAAATTATCTCAATCTCCTGGAATTGGGTGTTAGCGGGTCATTAATGGCACTGCTAGCAAAAGCAGTGGGTATGGGAGATCCAAAAGAAATTCGCCTGACACTAGCAACAGGAATCAGAGCCTACCTGAAAATCATGATAGTGATGGTATTGGCGGGTGTGGGTCTGGGTTTGTTCATCACTCGTCTTGTACCAGTTGAAGGGGTTTTAGTAGGGGAACTGCAAACAGGTTATTGGTTGGCATTTATCGGCATCTTTTTGTTGCCATTAACCCCCTTTCGTTTGTTAGCAGATGCTAGTCAACGCAGCTATTTTGCTAACCTGTTTATCATATTTCAAAGCCTGATTATTACTAGTTTGGCTCTGCTACTGGCACGGGGGGGATTTGGCATTACCGGACAATATATAGCTGCACTGGCGGGGGGTGTTGCTTTTCAAGTTTTGATGTGCTGGGATGGTTTGCGTCGCTATCCAGATGTTTTTTCGGCGATTATGGATAGTAAAGCCCAAAAGCCCATTGAGAAAAAATTGTGGCAACTGAATTGGTCAGCATTTACTCTGAATCTTTCGGGTCAAGTAGGCTTATTTACTGACAATATTATTATCTCTTATAGCCTTAGTCCGGCTACGGTAGTACCTTTTTTTGTTACCCAACGTTTAGCGGCGCTGGCACAATCACAAATACAAGGGATTGGGAATGCTACTTGGGCGGCTCTTGCTGATCTCTATGCTAAAGGAGAAAGGGAAAGATTCAATGCTCGGCTAATTGAACTGACGCGGTTAGTAGCTGTGATGGGAGTAACTTTTATGGTGGCGATCGCAGCTTACAATCATCATTTTATCAGATTATGGGTAGGAGAAGACCGCTTTGGTGGCGATGGTGTCACTTTCTTAGCTGTTTCTAATGGGTTTTTACTAGGAATTTTATCCCTCTGGGGATGGTGTTTTAGTGGTACTGGTAATCAACCTAAATTAGTTTTACCTAGTATATTAGCGGCTGGAATTAATTTTATTGCTAGTATTATTTGTACTCGCTTTTTGGGGATTATCGGACCACTATTAGGGACTTTTATTGCCTTTACAACTGTTAGTTTATGGCAATTGCCTCTATTAATGCGGGAAGTTTTTAGTACATCTGTAAAACAACTTTTTTTGGCAGTTGTTCAACCTCTAGCAGTGGGAATACCTTATGGTTTAGTAATTTGGTACATTGCTAAAAGTCATACACCTTGGGGATGGATAGGCTTAGGTATTGAAATGAGTTTAGCAGCGCTGATTTACCTGATTATCGCCTGGTTATTGGTATTGAATGAGTCTGAGCGTCAGCAGTGGCGCGATCGCCTAAAAATGCTATATACTGCACGATAAATTTTCGGGTAATCTGACAACATCCTATCCCAGACAATTTCATTAGTAATTAATTATGATCAAGACTTACGCAACAATTGCCAAAAATCTTGATTTATTGAACCGCCAAGAACGCCAAGAAAAGGTAGACTATGCGTAATTCCTAATGATTAATCAGATGTTTTTGATATTCATCCTCAGTGATCATTTCTCCAGAATTTTCAACCCGATCTATAAACACTACACCATCAAGATGATCGTACTCATGTTGAAAAATTCGCGCCACAAAATCAGTTAATTCTTGTTTTTGTAACTTGCCATTGCGGTCAGTATATGCTATTTCAATAGCTGTAAATCTGGGTACTAAACCTCGAATCCCAGGAACACTTAAACAACCTTCCCAACCTTTCACAACTTCAGAACTATGAGCAATGATTCTGGGATTTATCATCGCCGTCGGTTCCATTACCGGGGCGTGGGGATACCGGAGATTAGGGCGGGAAGCTACTATAAATAAACGATAGGATGCGGCTACTTGGGGTGCAGCAATTCCCACACCGTTAGCCTTTGCAACTGTTACACTCAAGTCGTCAATTAGCTTTTGAATGTGTTCATCTTGAGTATTCTCAACCCAAGTTGCTTTTTGGCGCAATAGGGGATTACCTAATTGGATGATTGGCATTAATTCCGGCATAATTATTAAATTTAACCTTCTATGCGTGGGGGTAAAGGTGCTGGACTAACGGCTACTGCAATAACTTTGCCATTGCGTTCTACTTGTATTTGTAAAGGGATACCAATTTGGCTATTTTCTACCAGGGTTTGTACCTGTTCAATTTTGGTTACAGGTTGGTTATTAATGCTTTGAATCACATCCCCTAATTGTAATCCTGCTAAAGATGCGGGCGATCGCGCTACAATATTAACCAATAAAACCCCCTCCTCGGCTCTCAAATTCAACTGACTACGAGGATCTTTGTTGATATTGGCTTTAAGTTCCGGTGTCAACGTCACCATTTGAATACCTAAATAAGGATGATCAACCTTACCTTTAGTGATTAATTGCTCAGAAATTCTTTGTACTGTATTAATGGGAATCGCAAATCCTAACCCTTGAGCGCCACGAATAATTGCGGTATTCATCCCAATTACCTCCCCACGGGAATTGAGTAATGGTCCCCCAGAGTTACCGGGATTAATCGCCGCATCGGTTTGAATATAATCAACCCGCTTGTCACTCACCCCAATATCACTACTAGAACGCCCTGTAGCGCTGAGTATCCCAGAGGTGACAGTATTATTCAACCCTAAAGGATTACCAATAGCAATAACCGCTTCTCCTGGTTGCAAACTATCAGAGTCCCCTAGAGGTAAAATTTGCAAATCATTAGCGTCGATTTTAATTAAAGCTACATCTGTAAGGGGATCTTCCCCCAAAACTTTACCATCAAAAGTTCTCCCATCCTTGAGGGTGACAGTTACAGCATCAGCACCATCGACGACGTGGGAATTAGTCAAAATTTGACCAGAAGAACTAATAATAAATCCGGAACCGCTACCTTGCTCTACCCGCGTTCTCGGTTCAGGAGTGCTAAAATATCGCCGCAAAAAGGGATCACTTGGCCTGCGACTAGACTGTACTATTCTTGACGCATCAATCCGCACTACTCCATCTCCCACCTCTTGCACCACCGCGACCACAAAGTTAGGATCTTCAACCGATGAAGAGGTAACTGCTGGGGTAGTGAGAAGTTGACCGCGATTATTCTTATTTTCAGTCCCCACAGGAGATTGAGAAGCATTTCTGAGTGGGTTTCCGAGAAAAGAGCAGCCACTAAGGGACACCACTGCTACCCCACTGAGTAGCATCCACTTGATGATACTGATGGATTTTCGCCTGTGGGACAGAACCCAGCCATCAATATCTGCGACTTTCAAGTTATGCTCTGTTTTATCCATTTGTCTTTAGGTCTCCGTGCTAGTCAGTGGGTGGTAGGATATTCCCTACCGGGTATGTCCCAGAATGATTACAATTCAAAGGCTGGTTTCAGGTTGATAACTGATAAATACGAAAATTAGTGTTTTCTGACCTCTTCTATTGTGACCATTAGTAGCAAAGGTGGTAAATCATGGAAATTCCCATTGAAATTCTCTGGAGTCAGGTGCTGAAGCGCCTACAGTTAGAGTTATCCCGTCCCACCTTTGAAACTTGGATTAAAACTGCTCATGCTGAGAGGTTAGAAAATGATTGCTTGGTAATTGTTACTTCTAACCCTTTTGCGCGTAATTGGTTACAAAAATATTACATCAACACTATCGCTAAAGTAGTCCAAGATATTCTGGGTCATCCGGTGGAAATCTACATTACAGTGGCTCAGGGTGAGGAATTTAGTAATTTGGAGCCACCAAAAGTTAGTGAGGAATTACCTGGGGAACCTATGAATACGGATAATTTACCACCAAAAAACACACCAGCTACAGACTTAAACTCTAAGTATGTATTTTCCCGCTTTGTGGTTGGCGCTAACAATCGTATGGCTCACGCAGCAGCTTTAGCGGTGGCGGAATCGCCGGGGAAGGAGTTTAATCCTTTATTTTTATGTGGTGGTGTGGGTTTAGGCAAAACTCACCTTATGCAAGCTATTGGTCATTATCGCTCTCGCATTTCTCCAGATTGTAAAATCTTTTATGTCTCCACAGAACAATTTACTAACGATTTAATTACAGCTATTCGTAATGATAGTATGCAAAGTTTCCGAGAACATTATCGGGCGGCTGATGTATTGTTAGTAGATGATATTCAGTTTATTGAGGGTAAGGAGTATACCCAAGAAGAGTTTTTTCATACTTTTAATACTTTACATGAAGCTGGTAAACAAGTAGTCATCGCTTCCGACCGTCCTCCTAGTCATATTCCCCAGTTGCAAGAACGTCTGTGTTCTCGGTTTTCTATGGGTTTAATTGCTGATGTGCAAACTCCAGATTTAGAAACGAGAATGGCAATTCTTCAGAAAAAGGCTGAATACGAAAATATTCGTCTCCCTAAAGATGTGATTGAGTATATTGCTTCTCACTACACGAATAATATTCGGGAGTTGGAGGGGGCTTTGATTCGAGCGCTAGCTTATATTTCTATTTGGGGTTTACCGATGACGGTGGAGAATATCACCCCAGTTTTGGAAAGACAAAGTGAGAAGGTCGCAACTACCCCGGAGGTGATTTTATCGGTGATTGGTGATAATTTTGCTATATCAATTGATGACTTGAAAAGTAATTCTCGGCGACGAGAAATTAGTTGGGCGCGTCAAATAGGAATGTATCTCATGCGCCAACACACTGGACTGAGTTTACCGCGCATTGGTGAGGAATTTGGTGGTAAAGACCATACAACGGTGATTTATAGCTGTGATAAAATTGCCCAACTACGTGAGAGCGATCGCACTTTAGCACAAACTCTACGTCAATTGAGCGATCGCATCAATATGAATAGCAGACAACACCGCCAGTAATTTCAATCAAATATTTGGCTTTCAACTGACCAAAATCCTCTGCAAAGCAAAAAATTGTTTTCCACAACTATCACTGGCATAATTGGAAAGCAGTTCACCAGAATATTAAGAGAAGTATAAAAACTGATTAAGATTAAATTGAACTGTGGAAAAATCATCATTTTTCGGGGAAAACTTCAGTCAAGTATCCTTAGCCTGTGGAAAAAGTCTGAGAGTTTTCCACAAGTTTTCCACAATTTCCACAACTAACATCAAATAAATAACCCCATCCCTTATGAAATTAGTTTGCACCCAAAGCGATCTTAGTACCAACCTGTCATTAGTTAGCCGAGCCGTACCATCACGCCCCACTCATCCAGTATTGGCTAATGTACTGTTACAAGCAGATGCTGAAACCAACCAAGTTAGTTTAACCGCCTTTGATCTGAGTTTGGGTATTCGTACCAGCTTTGATGCCGAGGTATTAGAAGGCGGTGCGATCGCTCTCCCTGCTAAACTACTTGTAGACATCACCTCACGACTGCAAGAAGGGGAAGTAACCTTAGACGATGAATCAGCCCTAGACGCGGAAACAGCCACCGGCGAAGGTTTAATTGTCACCCTCACCCCCAAGAGTGGACATTATCAAGTCCGAGCTATGGGAGCCGAGGAATTTCCCGAACTTCCCATAATTGCCAATAGTCAAGCCATTGAACTCACCACAGCCGCCCTAATTGAAGGTTTACGAGGTTCATTATTTGCTACCAGTGGTGATGAAACCAAGCAAGTCCTGACGGGAGTACATTTAACAGTTAAACAGGATACCCTAGAATTTGCCGCCACTGATGGACACCGCCTAGCAGTCATCGAAACTACCAACGAGCGCCCCTTGGCTGATAGTAATCAACTAGAGGTGACAGTCCCAGCCAGAGCCTTGCGGGAACTCCAACGGATGTTGGCTCATAATGCTGCTGCTGATGAGGCGATCGCCCTATACTTAGATCAAGGTCAAGTAGTCTTTGCATGGCAAAATCAACGCTTAACCAGCCGCACCCTAGATGGACAATATCCCGCGTATCAGCAACTAATTCCCCGCCAATTTGAGCGCCAATTAACCATCGAGCGTAAACAATTCATCAGCACTTTAGAACGCATCGCCGTTCTCGCCGACCAAAAGAATAATATTGTCAAAGTCAGCATTAACAACGCCGCTCAGGAAATTACTTTATCCTGTGAAGCTCAAGATGTGGGGAGCGGTAGAGAGTCGATTCCGGCACAAATATCCGGAGAAGATATCGAAATTGCTTTTAACATTAAATATTTAATGGAAGGGTTGAAAGAATTACCATCTTCAGAAATTCAAATGCACCTCAATCAAGCTCTAACTCCGGTAATTTTTACCCCCTTGGGAGGTTTGAAAATGACCTATTTAGCTATGCCGGTACAACTTAGAAGTTAGCTGATAAATAGGAATTTCCATAAGTTTAGGACTTACGCATAATCTACGTTTTCTTGGCGTTCTTGGCGGCTTGGCGGTTCGATAAATCAAGACTTTTGGCAATTGTTGCGTAAGTCCTGATGTTTAGAAGGAAACGTTCGCGGAGCGTGCGCGCAGCGCATACCACAGAGACACAGAGGACACAGAGGAGGAAAGGATAGGTTTAAAAAATGGATATTGCTCAAGCCTGATATCAATGATCAATATTCATAGAATCTATTAATAAAGTCAAAAGCAGAGATTTTCTACTTTTGACTTTTTATCTATGCATTAAACTATCAGCAAAATTAAGCTCTTACACTGTCAGTAAAACGAATTTTGAGATAGTCTTCTTCCATTTTGGCTCCCCCTGGTTGCAGTGCTGCTAAAGCCTGTGGCAATACTAAATTACGGCGATGATTGCCAATAGTGATATTTAATTCATCACCATTCTTACTCAGTTGAATTTTGTCTTTAGCAATCCCAGGTAAGTAAATTTCTAAACTATATTGGTTTTGCTCTTGCACAACTCTAATAGTTGTTTCTTTGTAATATACCTGACTTGGGTCTTCATCGGCGTAGAGAGTTTCTTTCAACCGTTCTAAGGCAGCTAAACCACACATTTCTTCAGAAAAAAGCGGCACTTCTTTGACGGGTAGAGGCAAGAAGTTATCATGTATTTCCTGCCGATATTGCTGCTGGTTTTCTTTCCAACGTTGGAAAAATGGATCTGTGACTTCTTGGGGAATGATGCGATTAGCGATGACTAAATCTGTCGCCACATTATATAAACTCAGATAGGCATGGGCGCGGAGAGATTCTTTAATCACCATTTTTTCGGGATTGGTGACGAGGCGCACTGAGGTTTGTGTATTATCAGTTAAAACTTTTTCTAGGGCTTCAATTTGCTCATAAAACTCATAAGGTGCATCCATGACTTCTTTATCTGGGAGAGAAAAACCCGCAATTGGTTTAAAGAAAGGTTCTACCAAAGGTCGAAGTGCTACGGATATATTTTGAAATGGCTTGTAAAAGCGGCGCATATACCAACCGCCAACTTCAGGTAAACTCAGCAGCCGTAATGCTGTGCCGGTGGGTGCGGAGTCGATAATCAAAACATCATACTCGCCTTCGTCGTAGTGGCGTTTCATCCTTACTAAGCCAAAAATCTCATCCATGCCTGGTAAGATGGCTAATTCTTCGGCTTGAACTCCTTCTAAACCCCTGGCTTGTAAAACTTGGGTGATGTAACGCTTCACTGCACCCCAATTTCCCTCTAGTTCTTGCAGCGCGTCGAGTTCTGCACCCCACAAATTGGGACGAATTTCTCGCGGTGCGTGTCCCATTTCTTGGTCAAAGCTGTCTGCTAAGGAGTGGGCGGGGTCTGTACTCAAAACTAATGTGCGATAGCCTAGTTCTGCACAACGGAGTCCAGTGGCGGCTGCAACGGAGGTTTTACCTACGCCACCTTTGCCTGTCATCAAAATTACGCGCATGGATGATTACGTCCTGCCTCGGGATTATTTACATTTATTTACATTATCTCCTGTTTGCCGAAAATAAGTGCTGTTCGAGCATACATAGCCTGGGAAATGTTCAGTTTTGTTAGATATTGGGTTTTAGCATCAGAAATGTTGTTTGATTACGTCTAGGGGTGAACAGTGCCAATAATCTATGTGGGAAATAATCAAGTTTTCTGGGTTTAGTATTAATTCACTCCAACCGGAGATGGAAATTCGGGGTTTCCACGGGAGGGGTGTATTCCAATTCAATGTCCACTCGGTTTTGATGGTGTTTTCTAATTGTTGAATATTATGTACTTCCATTTGGGGATTGATAAACCATGTCTGGATGAATTTAATCATTTTCTGATAGCGTTTAATTCCCCGAAATTTAGTTAATGGGTCTTGGAAATAAACGTTTTGATCGTAAATGCTATATGTTTGATTGGTGGGAAATCTTTGATAGTCTTCTTTGAGGATTTCAATAATATCCATAGGTTATGGGGATTTATTCGGGTTTAATGTCGATTTCGTTCCACAGGCGTTCTAGTTGACGTTGCCAAGCTGTTAATACTTGTTCTCTGGCTTCTGGGGTTTGGTTAATTTCTCCTAATAATCCTTCGGCATAAAAACGGTCTAAATTTTGCATGGTGGCTTGTAGAGATTGTCCTTGCTGTTTTGCTGTTGTGATAATCTGCCGAATGCGATTTTCAATGAGACGATTGAAGACATGATCTAAGCCATCTTCGTATAAGGATATGACTCTGGCGATCGCACTGGTGAAATCTGCACTGACTAAAGTTTCTCTACTGTGGTGATACACTGCCCAAATCACACCATCAAATAAAGCATAGCGGACTTCTTGGGTGTGATCAAAGTTGGCTTCTAAAAACTGGGCTAAAAACGGTTGGGCTTCGGAGACGGGGATAATCGGTAATAAAATTCTTAACCATGTATAATCTTCAGAGAGCAATATTAAAAGCCGAAAACTGGCGGTGTCTATTTGCCATGAACCTGGGGCGATCGCTTGAATTTCTGATACGTTAAATAATTTGTTGAGTGTACCTGCAATTTCTTCTGGTGTCATGATTTATCTAAGAGGGAACAGGGAACAGGGAGATATTTCGGTTTTTTTCCATCTACCTACTCAATATCTAGGGTAACGCTTTGGCTTTTTTACTTCCTGGTGGTCAGAAACAAACCTAATGGGGAATACTCAAATCAGTTGTGAGGATGGCATAGTGGGAGAAGAAAGAGCATATTGGCTGGCTTGGACGCGAATTTCTGGGGTTGGCCCGGTGTTACTACAACGACTACACCAGCATTTTGGCACGTTAACCACAGCTTGGAATGCTAGCACCGCCGAGTTAAGACAAGTTCCAGGTTTTGGTTTGCAGACATTAGAAAAAGTAGTTGCACAGCGATCGCGTTTAGATCCCCAAAAATTACTCATCCAACACCAGCAAGAAAACCCCCATTTCTGGACACCATCGGACGCAGATTATCCCCGATTATTACTAGAAATTCCCAGTCCCCCGCCCATGTTGTACTATCGTGGTGCAGTGGAACTACAAGAAAATCTGGGACAAAAACCCCTAGTGGGGATTGTGGGGACACGCAAACCTTCAGATTATGGCATCCGTTGGACACGGCAAATTAGCACAGCTTTGGCTAAAAATGGTTTTACGGTAGTTTCGGGGATGGCCGAGGGAATTGATACAGAAAGCCATCTGGCGACAATGAAAGCCGGCGGTAGAACCATCGCAGTTTTAGGAACTGGTGTAGATGTGATTTATCCGCCCAAAAACCGGGATTTATACCAGCAGATTTTGAGTCAAGGTTTAGTAGTGAGTGAATATCCCAGCAAAACTCCACCAGATCGCACACACTTTCCCCGCCGGAATCGGATTATTGCTGGTTTAAGCCGTGCGACTTTGGTGATGGAAGCGCCTGTGAAGTCTGGGGCGTTAATTACGGCTACTTATGCGAATGAATTTGGCAGAGATGTGTATGCATTACCGGGAAGAGTCGATGATTATCCCTCTCAAGGGTGTTTAAAATTACTGAATCAAGGTGCTTCTTTGGTGCTGAGGGAATTAGATGAACTGTTAAAGATGCTGGGAGCCATACCAAAAATTGATACCATTGACACTGCACCAATTCCCCAACAGTTAAATCTGCTAAATCTGCCGGATTTATCACCAGAACTGCAACAAATCATGGATGCGATCGCCTGTGACATTGCATCTTTGGATTTAATTGTCCAAAAAACAGGGATGAATACTGGCGGAGTATCTAGTGGATTATTACAGTTAGAACTGATGGGTTTAGTTTCCCAACTTCCCGGAATGCGATATCAAAAAAGTTGAAATCCATTCCCACTAAAACTTATCTTGAAGGAAAAGTCTGGGGAGTTGAGAATGGGGCGGGATTACCACTGGGAGGAATAGTATTACCCAGATTGTTAGGTGCTGGGGGATTCATCAGGGGATTGGGTGCAGGACTCTGGCTAAATTGTTTGTAAGCAGCCCCAGAAATAGCGGTAATCAATTTTTCAGCTTCCGGGTCATTATTGGGGCGTTGTACCATCACAGCAGCGATATAGCGCTTACCAGTGGGGATGTCAATCAAACCCGTATCACCCAGCATTGTGCCAATATCACCTGTTTTATGGTATATCCTCGCACCACTGCCTAAACCGGAGGGTAGAAGATGATTTCGCTCTGTGCGGCGCATAATATCTAAAATCATATCCCGCGATCGCATACTGACCAAACTTCCTTGATTGACCATCGCCATCAAACCTCCCAATTCCCTGGGGTTAGTCGTATTTGTTCCCGTTAAATCCGGCAGAGGATTGCGAATAGCCGTAGCCGATAACCCCCAACTTTGAAAACGTTGATTCAGCGCTTCCTTACCTCCTAGTCGGGCAATCAGCATATTAGTGGCGGTATTATCACTGGTGGTACTCATGAGAGTCGCAAGTTCCAGGGCGCTATACTGGGTTCCCACTTGTTGGTATTGCAGATTTCCCGAACCACCAGCCACCATCTCTTTTGTCATTGTCAGCATTTCATCCAAGCGGACTTTACCCGCATCCACATCTTGGAAAAAAGCAATGAGAATTGGCACTTTGATCGTACTAGCCGCAGAGAAAGTGGCGGAACCATTCACATCTACATAACCACCAGTTTCTAAATCAACCAAGAAAACCCCAGGCGTGAGATTGGAGTTAGTCGCCGCTAAATTTTGAATGGCATTTTTTAAAGGGGTAATTTCTTGGGATAAGTATAAACCCGCCGCATTGGAGGGCAGTTGTGGCTGATTTTGTCCCAAATTATGCGCCGCAGCATTACTGGGCATACGAGTCGCCGGGTCTAGAACTGATAAAATTGTCCCCACAATGGCACCGATACCAACACCCACAATTAACAAGCGCAAAGCATATAACATGGTTCTAGCCATTGGCTTTAACCGTGTTTTGCGTGAAACTCGTCTCCCCATTTTGGGCATTCCTGGCTTCTGTACTCGCACTGTCTTTACCGTCACTGTCTGGGGATGGAGTGGTGAAATCATCCGATTCATCGACGGTATCGGTTTCACAGCTGCTGGCATAACTAGCCCTGGTTTTGACCTGCGTACCCCATGAGGATTTGCACGAGGCATATTATGCTGATTTAGCCGCGTTAAAGCTACTTCCGGGTTGGTAGAACGCTGCTGCTGTAGTGGTAATTTTACTTTTTTCTTGCCTACCTTTTGGCCTTTACTCTGACGCGGGCGGCGGTTGGTAGGTTGACCCGGCGAGAAATTTTTTAGTTTGTCACTTGACTCTGACACTGTTACTCCTTGTAACCCACTCGCTGATTTTGCAGCAGACTCCTGAACCAAAACTGACTCTGGAAGTAGCTAGAGGCGGAAATCACCTGTACTAGCTAGTAAACTTTTTGTGTTTAGTTTAAGCTATCTTAACTATTTTCGGGGGGAATAATTCTGTATATTTTAAATTATCAATCATGAGTTTTCATGATTACCCTGATTTTTCACAGCCCATGTTATTTGTCGTAAAATTCCTCGCAACATTGCTACTTCCTGAGTTTGGAGGTGAGCGCGATTATACAATTGGCGGAATTTGGCCATGCGAGTAGTGGCTGTATGGGGATACAAATAACCAATATCTAGTAGTAAAGATTCTAATTGTTGGTAGTAGGTTTCCACAATATCCAAAGATGCTTGTTCAGTGGGTATGGGGGGTGTAGCTGTGGCTGGTGCTGTATATTGTCCCAGTTCATAGCAGCAGATACCCACGGCTGAGGCTAAATTCAGGGATGCATAATTATCACTGGTGGGGATACGGACAAATCTCTGGGCATAATTTAATTCTTGATTACTTAAACCCCGGTCTTCTCTACCAAAAATCAAGGCGGCTGGTGATTCTGGTGATTCTAGTAACCAAGGGAGGGCTGTGCGGGGATTTTCTAAAGGTGTTTCCCAATCACGTACACGGGCTGTAGTGGCGATCGCTCGCACACATCCCTGCAATGCTTCTGGTAATGTCGTGACTAATACCGCAGATTCTAAAATATCTTTGGCATGAACTGCCATTTTCATGGCCTCTTCCCCCAGGTGATCGCATTGGGGATTAACTAGTACTAAATTATATAAACCAAAATTTTTCATTACCCTGGCGATTGACCCTAAGTTCATGGGGCCTGCTGGCTCCACTAAGACAATTCTGATTCCAGTCAATGCCATTTCTTACCTCCCGCGCTGGCGCTGATTAGTGAGTTTTCACAATGTTTATTGTTAACTTTGTGCATTTTACCCAAGAGTTGCCCCTAAAACTCGATTTATAGCCGGGAATAGCACTTCGACTTACTTCGACGGCGCTCAGTACAAGCCGCTCAGTGTCAGGGAATACGAAATTTTATTCACAATTCAAATAGAAGTCCTATATCTTGCTCCTCATTACTGCTTTCGGAAAAAATGAGCTGTAATATCAGGAAAGAGTAGTCGTAGAGGTCAAAATTAGGTTTTGAAGACACTTTTAGTAATTATCCTGGGTTTGTTACCTTCCTTGTTTTCCCTCTGGATAATCCGCAAAACCCACTGGCGCACACGCCTCCGGATGAGACAAGCTGCTAGGATGAATTTCAACAGAAGACCCTTGGGAGAAAATCCCAGACCCACTCTGGGCGATCGCTATTATTTACAAGGTGTTGGCTACCTGATTGGTGATATCAGTTGTCAATTTAATGCTCGTTCTGGCTATATGCGCTGTGCCGTTAACCCCAGTGGTCCTTGTCAAGGTTGCCGTCACTACGAACCCAGAGAATTAGCTGAAGTTTGAGAACATATTTCAATACCATCTCAGCCACTAGTATCGCCTTGAACTCAAATTTTTCCTGGTGCTTATACTTCTTTCCTCTCAGACTAAACTTTCCCCAATTAAATTATTCATTTTATAGTTATATAAGTCTTTAAGTTGTATTCAGTTAGCTCCACAAATTCCCTCAACTATTGCGAAAAACATTGAGAATAGTTTATTGTTTGAAACATTTTTTTGATAATCATAATTCAATAACCTTTCCTTAACCTTTCGACTATAAAAATATGCTTAGATAATGTTATTTTTGGCTAGATATTAATGAGGTATAATCTCAGTAATTCTACAGTGGGTATTAACAAAAAGACCTCTTAAACTTAATGAGTCTATTGTTAAAAAACATTGGATTGTAAATATTCATAACATCATATTTATGAAAAGGCGTAAATTAATTGGTAATTTCCTCCTATTCATAGGCGGTTTTGTAACAGGGTGTAACTCTCTCAACAGTAGTTCCAACGAACTAGAAAAATATACATCTAAAAGTCTAAAATTTGCAGTAGCGGATGCTAAGGGTCTTGAAGATTTACAGATAAATTATGGCGCTTTTCGTACCACCTTAGCAGAAGTATTGGGTATACCCATCGAATTTTTCCCCGTAGAAAATCGTACAGCCGCCGCCACCGCATTACGATCTGGTCAGGTAGATATCGTTTTAGCCGGACCATCAGAATACGTAGTTTTAAATTCTCGCGCTAAAGCTATTCCCATCGTTGCTATCGAACGCAATAACTATCATCCTATAATTGTTGTCCGTGCCGATAGCAATATCAAAACATTAGCTGAACTCAAAGGCAAAACAATTGCCATGCGCAGCATCGGTTCAACTTCTGGACATTTAGCTCCCATCAAAATGCTGATAGATGCCGGATTAGATCCTAATAGTGATGTGAAGATTGTGATCTTAGGTGATCAGGGAATACAAGCTTTAAACAAAAGCCAGGTAGATGCTTGGACAATTGCATCAGATAGATACCAAAGAATTTTAAATTCTCAAGGGTTATTTGCGAAAGATTTTTCTATCCTAGCTCAGGGAAAATTGCTTCCTAGTGATGTATTTGTGATGAATAATCAATGGCCTGATAAGATGATAGAAATTGTGCGATCGCGTATACTAGAACATCAAGATCAACTCCTAGAAAGCTTACTAGTATCTGAAGTAAACCAACCTTACAAAGGCTCTAGATTTACACCAGCCAATGATGCAGATTACAACGTCATTCGAGAAGTTTATCAAAAAATAGGACAGGGAAATTTCCTATAATCAAATTAAGTATAAATGATTAAAGAATCTAACAATAAACTCAAAAAAAAAGTTGCCTGGCTCAATAACTTAACTAATCGCTGGAATATTGCTAAGAAAATTGTTTATGGTTACAGTATAGCCATTGGAATTTCATTTACAGGTACAATTATCGGTTTAGGAATTGCATATAACAGTGAAGTATACGCTTATAAACAATTAAATCTCTACCATAAGCAGCAATCTTTGTTAAAAAACCTAGAAACTTCAGTATCTAGAATCAGGCTACATCCACAGCGTTTAGCTAGTGTTTTAAGTAATTCAATTTGGTTTGAATTTGAAAAAAATTTATTTACAAATCAAACATTGGAAGTCAATCAAAAATTAGATAATATCGAGCTTTTTATTAAAACTTATCACCAGGAATTAGAAATTGATAACAGACAATTTAATTCGCTTTTAGAAAATTACCGTGTTACCACAAAATTATATAGCCAAACAGTATCAGTATTTTGGAACCAAGTTGAATCAAATAACCTCTTAGGAGAACAAGTCAACTCTCGTGATACAGATTTAATAATTTTAATTAAGCAAATAGAGCGAGTTAATATCAATGTAAAATTTGACCAACTTTCCGACGAGCTAATTCAGATTATAAGTCATGCTGACATTCAAGAACAAGAGGCAAATAATCGCTTTGAAAAAGCTCAAAAACTGCGGATACAAGTTATACTTATTAGTATGCTACTATCAGTTGCGATCGCCGCAGCACTCGCACTATATACAACTAGATTAATTGCTCATCCCCTAGAACTCGTGACCAAAGTTGCGATTAGAATTACCCAAGAATCAAATTTTCAACTGAGAGCTAATATTAATAGTAATGATGAAGTTGGGACTTTAGCTACTTCACTGAATCAATTAGTTGAGTGGGTAGGAGATTATACACAAAAACTCGAACTAGCACGCCAAACTTTAGAGCAACGGGTAGAAGAACGCACCCAGGAACTAGAATTAGCACGCCAAACTTTAGAGCAACGGGTAGAAGAACGCACCCAGGAACTGCAAAAAATATTACAAGACTTGAAAGAAACCCAAGGACAATTAATCCAAACGGAAAAAATGTCTTCTCTAGGAGAAATGGTAGCAGGTATAGCTCATGAAGTAAATAATCCCATTAATTTTATTAATGGTAATATCGAATGTGCCAACGACTATATTAAAGATATACTATACTTAATAAGTTTATATCAGCAAGAGTACCCACAGCCAAATGCTCTAATTGCCCAAACAATTGCAGATATAGATTTAAATTTTATGACTCAAGATTTATCTAATCTGCTGATTTCCATGAAAATAGGCGCTCAACGTATTCGGGAAATTGTCTTATCTTTGCGTAATTTTTCCCGTCTAGATGAAGCAACTGTGAAGGAAGTGAATATTCACGAAGGAATTGATAATACTTTATTAATCCTAAATCATAGAATTAAACAGGAAATAACAGTAGTAAAAAATTATGGTAACTTATCTTTTATTGAGTGTTATCCGGCTCAATTAAATCAAGTATTTATGAATATTGTCAGTAATGCGATAGATGTGCTACTGGAAGATAAGAATAAACCAGATAAGCAGATTAATATAGAGACATATATGTTAGATGACTCTAATATTACAGTAGTAATTAAAGATAATGGTTCTGGGATTTCTCCAGAAATCATCAATAAGTTATTTAATCCTTTTTTTACTACTAAACCAGTGGGTAAAGGAACTGGCTTAGGTTTAAGTATCTGTTACCAGATTATTGAACAACATAAAGGTAAAATAACAGTTAAGTCGGAATTAGGCAAAGGAACAGAGTTTATGATTAACTTACCAATTAAAACTAATTAAAACCAAGATAAAATCTACAAATATTCTTTGTCAAAAAGTAATAATTCAGCTAATAGTGTTTCATAAAACTTAATCTTTAAAATTTATGACAATTTATTTCTATACTTCCAATGAAGAATATGGCTGTTTCTCCAACTTTTCGCCCCACGGTTTTGAGTTGGATAATTTGTATTGGTCTACTAGTGAACACTATTTTCAAGCACAAAAATTTATAGGTACATTCCACCTAGAGAAAATACGCTTAGTTTCAACCCCTAAAGATGCAGCGAAAATGGGGAGGGAAAGAAGTCGTCCCCTACGCCCAGACTGGGAAAAAGTGAAGGATGATATCATGAGAAAAGCTGTACTGTGTAAATTTAAAACTCATAGAGATATCCGGGAAATACTACTAGCTACAGATAATCAGGAAATTGTGGAAAATTCACCGATTGACTACTATTGGGGCTGCGGTGCTGATGGTAGCGGTAAAAATATCTTGGGACTAATTTTAATGGAAGTTCGAGAAATTCTGCGCCATAGTAATAGTCTATAGTTGGGAAATAATAAGTTAGAATAGAGTCATAGCTATTAATGCTGTTTTTGGCAGATGTGCGAAACAGTTACTTAGCTAAAGATCCTCAAGGGGTAACACTAATCTTTAATAGCCATCGAGTTCTGGTAGTGCGTTCCTTTGTATAAGTTTTCCAGGGGCGCTCCTCTAGACATACGCAAAGTATATTCTCATTATAGTAGCTGGAAAGCAACAATCCTTTACAGGAGTCGAGGAATTATGTCACTATCAAGCAAATTCAAGAAGTATTGTAAATGGTTTTGGGATGAATCCCTTGGCGGTGACTATGATACTTGGGGTACAAGCACTTATTTTATGGAAATCGGACATGATCTTTGTGCTGTTAGACAAATAGAAGTTTACGAAAATGGTAACGTATTATTTTATGATGGGAGCCATTTTTCCGATAATCATGGAATGTTATGTGATAAACCTTTAGGTGAAAAGGATATTCAAGAGTTTGGCATTACCAAAGCCGAATTTGAGCAGGTTTGGAATACCAAAACACCAATGAATAGATAAAACTGTGTAATTATTTCGTTTGATCAAAAAGTTCCAGCACGTTCAATTGTCCAATGAAGCTCACTTGACTGATATATCTTAACTCCAACTAAATCCACGGATGAAACCAACTGTTCCACTTCATCTATGGTGAGTGCGGCTTGGAGAGAATCACGAAATAATTTTTTCTGGTGAGAATTGTATTCATTCCCGACACTTTCTACTAAAGTGTTCAAGATTACTTGATTAGCTGGTCGCAGTAAATCACGAATCAAAATACCGCTATTCGGTTTGGTAACGCGCTTGAGTTCTTGAAAAAAAGGCAGTGGGTCGGGTAAATGATGCACAAGGCTATTAGAGATTACCATATCAAAGACCCCATCTGTATAGGGTAAGTTTTTGGCATCAACTAATTCACAAGTAATTTGTTGTTGTAAGTTGGCTTGCTGGATATTTTCTGAAGCAATTCGTAACATATTTGCAGCTAAATCAATAGCTAAAATTTGCCATTGAGGATTGATTTTGCAGATTAATATGGGAATACGACCTGTTCCAGTTCCCGCATCTAAGACGAAAGATTGTGGGTTAGGATTTAAGGCGATCGCATCTAAGGCAAAAGCCCTATTCACCTCAGCGAAGTTCATTGTATCATAGTCAATAGCCTCTTCCCAGGTATCCATAACTTCTGGTTCCATGATTCTTTGCATAATCAATCTCTCTATTCTTTCGCTAATGAAACTAAAACTACGGTTTTGGGAACACTAAGTTTATTACAAAACTTAACAGGAATTGGTCGATGTCAGACACTCAAATCAAAAATAGTATAAACCCGCACTTAAGTTCCAGTAAATACAACAATATTACAGAGGAATTAGAAGAAAATTCCTTGGGAGAAATGGTGCTTCCACAGGAAACTGATCAAGATGTATCGGAAGGATCACAGTTACTACATCAAGGAGTTAAACAACAAAAAGCCGGTGAATTAAAAGCTGCATTAAAATCATTACGACAAGCGCTAGATTTATTTCAGGCTGCTGGTGATATACAAAAACAGGAGGAAACACTTTCTGTTTTAGGACTTGTCAGTTATGTATCTGGAAATTACACAATGACAATTGCTTATTGTCACCATTGTTTGGCGTTATCAGAGAGTGGTGAAGATTTAATGATCCAGATGCAAGTATTATCTCTTTTAGGTAATGCTTACCGTCACCAGAGAAACTATAAACAAGCGATTAAGTATCTGCAACAGTGTCTAGAAATTACCCATCGGATATCAAATAAGCAGAGTCAACTTGCAGCATTAAATAATTTGGGATTGGTATATAAAGCTGTGGGTAAATTTAAACAAGCTATTGTCTATCAAAAACAAAGTTTAAAAATTGTTGAAGAAATTAAAGACATTCGGGGAATGGAAAAGGTGCTAAAAAATATAGGTAATACCTATTATGCCTTAGACAATTATACAGAAGCCATTGCGTACTATGAAAAATGTGTAAGAACAGCACGTTTACTTAAACATATTCGCCAGGCTTCTCAGGTACTTAAAAATCTCGGTAATGCTTGCTGTGCTATAGGTAATTACGGCAAGGCTATTTTGTATTATGAAGAGCGGTTGCAATTAGCAAAAGAATTAAAAGACCACCAAATTGAAGAACAGTCTCTTGGTAGTTTAGGGGTGGCTTGTGAAGCATTAAGTGACTATAAAAAGGCTAGTAAATATTATGAAGAACGGTTGCTATTAGCGAGAGAATTGAATGATAAGACTATTGAAAAAGAGGCTTTTACTAGTTTAAAGTTCACCTGTGAAGCCTTGGGTGATTATGCCAAAGTTATACAATATGAGGATAGCTCCAATAATACTTAAAAAGACTTAAATTCAGTTTACTTATCGTTGTGGTCATCAATGCTGCTTCGTTTTAAAACTTTCGAGACATCCTGTCGCAACGGCAATCGAATTGTAAAATTTGTACCTTGACCCCAAGCCGAATCACAAAGTAATTCTCCTTGATGATTGTTTCTCACAATTTGATAGCTATTGGATAATCCCATCCCCGTGCCTCTCCCAACAGGTTTAGTTGTAAAAAAGGGATTAAAAATGTTATCTTTAACCTCTTTACTCATGCCTATGCCGTTATCTTGCACTGAAATTAAAATAGCCTTTGATGGTTCTACCATTGTAGTGATAGTAATCATGCCCTGATAAGTGGGATGAACCCCGATAATTTGCCGTTCTTCAATGGCTTGAATACCATTCATCAGCAGGTTCATAAATACCTGATTTAGCAAGCCAATATAGCATTCTAATTTAGGCAGGTTGCCATAGTTCTTAATCACAGCAATTTCTGGTTTGCCCATCCTACCATTTACATGACTTTGTAAAATCATGAGGGTGCTATCAATATTTTCATGTAGGTCTACTGGCTTCAGATCAGCTTCATCTAAGCGTGAAAAGGTGCGTAGAGATTTCACAATATTTTGAATACGTGATGCACCTGTTTTCATTGATTGAAGGGTTTTAGGTAAGTCTTTAATGATAAACTCTAAATCAACTTCTTCTACTGCCTCCATGATTTCTATTGAGGGAGTGGGATAGGAAGTTTGGTAAAGTTCAATTATATGTAATAAATTTTTAGCATATTCTTCCAGAGGTTCTAGGTTGCCATAAATAAAACTAACGGGATTGTTAATTTCATGGGCAATACCTGCTACCAGTTGACCTAAACTGGACATCTTTTCCGATTGGATCAGTTGTATTTGAGTTTGTTGTAATTCTTCATAGGCTCTTTCCAATTCTTTGCTTTTGGCTTGGGAAGTTTGATAAAGGTCGGCTTGTTTAATGGCGATCGCCACCTGAGTCGCTAGATTTTGTAATAGATCAATTTCATCAGGTTTCCAAGCTAGACTCCCATCAATTCGTCCCATCTCAAACGCACCTATTTTACCCTCGGTGTGAATTGGTAAAGCCAGATAAAGATTAATCTTCATCGATTCACAAAAAGACCTTAGCTCTGGGTCTTGATTATCTTGTGAATTTTGGATATCGAGGGTATAAATTTTTTCTTCAAAAATATTCTGAAATAGCAGAGGAAACTCCTCAAGCTCATAAGAGCCTAACCAGCTGCAAAGTTGTGGGTTTCGCGTTTCTTGCACCACTTCCCATTGGGCTGTTTTAGCATCGGGATTATACCACGCAAATGCACAAATATCCAGATTCAGTTGCTCAAAGATAGCACAGACCGAACTTTCTAGGATACTATCCAAAGCCAAGGAGTTACGAATTTCTGTACTGAGTTGATTCAACACTTGGGTGCGATCAAGGATAGCTTTTAGTTGAGTCTGGGTATTCATCTGTTCAGTCATATCTCGCGCAGAAGCATAAATCAAATCTTCTTGAGGAATCGACAGCCATTCAATATAACGATAATTCCCATCTTTGGTACGATAGCGGTTTACGAATTTCATAATTGTGTGGCCATCCTTCAAATCTGAAATGGCCGCTAATGTTAAATCGAGATCGTCAGGATGTACAAAATCTAAGAAAACTTTGCCTTCTAAATCTGAGATAGAATAGCCTAATATACTTTCCCAAGCTTTATTCAGGCGGCGAAAATGCCCGCCACTGTCGGCAATGCAAAGTAAATCGAGAGAAATCGTGAAAAACCGTTCGAGTTCTATTTCTGCGATTCGGCGAACAGTAATATCCATGATGACCCCAAACATTTTTACCAATTTTTCGTCCTGAAATTCCAATTCAATCCGGCTATTGATGTAGCGAATTTCATCATCAAGCAGAATACGACAATCGAAATCCTGGGGTTTACCTTCTCTGGCGGCAGTAAATCGTTCTAAAAAGAAGGTACGGTCTTCTGGGTGAAATTGCTGGATATGCTGAGACAAACTGGGTTCACCTTGGTCTGGGGTCATGCCAAAGATGCGGAAAATTTCTTCTGACCAGGTGATTTTTTCGGTAACAAGGTCAAATGACCAGTGGCCTAAATGGGCAACTTCTTGGGATTTTTTCAGTTTTTCGCTGAGTTCTGTGAGGACGATTTCGGAACGTTTAATATCGCTAATATCAGTGTGAGTGCCAATAAACCGGGCTGGTTTGCCGTCTTGATCTCGTTCCACCACTTTACCCTGAACTGAATTCCATTTATATGTGCCATCTTTGCACCGGATACGATGGATATTTTCATAGGTTTCGGTTTCCCCTTGCAGATGTTTTGTGATATCCGCATACAACTGGGCTTTATCTTCCGTATGGATGCGGTTTTCCCATTCAGTCAGGTTATTTTCAAGGGGTTCTGTTAAATCATAGCCAAGAAATTCTTTCCACTGTTTTTCTGCAAAGCTGACCTCATTAGTTTGCAGATTCCAATCCCAAAGTCCTGTATTCGAGGATTCCAAAGCCAGCTGTAACTGAGTCTGGACTTGTCTTAGTTCCGTTAATGTATCTTCTAAGTAACTGGATTGCCGTCGAGAGGAGGCTTCAGACTCTAGCAGTTTTTCTTGTTGCTTTTGCAGTAAAGCATCGGACCTGGAGACGAAGAGAAAGAGTACACCATAAAGAACTATCAAAGTTAGAGAAACTCTAGTCAGAATCTGGCGTTGGATTGATCCAATCTGTTCCAACCAGGGAGTAACATCAGTGTAAACCTCAAACACACCGACAATTTCTCCATCAGCCTGATAATTATAAATAGGAATATAGCTGGCGAGTAAATGACGATTCTCAATATGGCTGTTTAAGGCTGTGAAGGTATCTCGATGCCCAAGTTGACTGGTAACTTGGCCTAATGTAGCATTTTTAAAAGCAGAGGACATGGCTACATCTCCAATTTGAGCCAACTCTGTTGAGAACACCGTCCGCCCTTGCAAGTCAAAAATCTTGACTTTTTCCACTGGGGAACCTTCAACGTGGGTTAGCACCGCGCTCCGGATCTGACTAATTCTAGGGTCTGCCACTAGCGCTTCATCACTCAAGTTTTGAGTAGAGGTAAGAAATAACCCATACTCTGGCCAGAGAGTCCTCGCCAGCAGTTTAGTGAGGATGACATTATTCTCCTCCTTAGTATTGACTAAGTTTTGTATAGCCTGCTGATAATAGAAAGTAGTGAGCCAGCCAATGGCCAGGGCAAATGAAAAAAGGCTAACAATTGAGAAACTTGGCAGTAATTTAAAGGGTTTTTGTGATTTTGATCTCTTATTTAAGACAAGTCTATTTAATAATGTTTTTTTTTAACCTGTACGGTTGAGTCGGGTTTTATGGGTCGATTCATCGTTAATTAGGGTTTTTACTGATTGCTCTCAATACTTTAGTGGTCTGTTAAAAATTAATTGACTAATAAAGGAATGTATCGCTAAAGGGAAAGCTTGACTTTAAGCCCAGGGTGAATGAAGCACATACCATAAAGGACACAAAGAGCGCTCAGGAAGAAGAAAAATGGACAGATTTAATTTGTTCACCCATCATTTTTGAGTTGACAGACTACTAGTTTAGAGGGATTGAGAAAGCTGATTACTTTAGGTAGTTCAGCATATTTGGGCTTTCCACTTCTCATTAAACCCCTTTCCTAATCATTTAATTTAGTTGTTGTGTACTGGCTAATGGCTCTTTTATTGATGTGTTAGAGGTAAGGGTACAATATATTAGTTCAAGAATTATGTATAAAATCTTAGCATAAGACAATTAATAAAAAAATCTAACTTAAGTAAGAGCCAATAATTATAGCAGATGTCAAGAAGGATCTGAACCCAGTCCCCATCTGTATATTCTGTTGGCGCTGCTACCCGACTACTTCTGTTTTGCAGCACCCAATAAAAAAGGTGGGAATTACCCACCTGAGATTTAATCTCGGAACCCAGCAAAAAAGTCCAGGGTTTCTTTCAGAGCTTTGATAAAAATATCGATTTCGGCGTGGGTGTTATAGAAAGATAAACTTACCCTTGCGGTTCCCGGTAAACCTAAATAACGGTGTAAGGGATGAGTACAATGGTGACCAGACCGAATGGCGACACCTTCTTGATCTAATAATGTGGATAAGTCGTTGGGGTGGACATCTGCGGCGGTAAATGCAGCTAAAGCGGCTCTCCCTTCCCCTTGGGCGTTGGGTTGGGGTCCGTAAATTTGAATTTGGGGTATTTGCGCTAGTTGGTGGAATAAATAGGCGGTGAGTTCGGCTTCGTAGGCGTGGATTTTATCCATACCTATGTTAGTAAGATAATCTACTGCTGCGCCTAGTGCGATCGCCTCCGCAATTGCAGGTGTACCGGCTTCAAATTTATGAGGTAATTCTGCATAGGTGGAATGGTCTAAATAGACATCGGCAATCATTTCACCACCACCTAAAAATGGCGGCATAGATTCCAAGATTTCCAATTTACCATATAAAAACCCGATGCCAGTGGGGGCGCACATTTTATGACCGGAAGCAACTAACCAATCACAGTTAATTTGTTGGACATCGACAGGGGTATGGGGTACACTTTGACAAGCATCAACTAAGAATTTTGCAGCGTATCTGTGAGCAATTTCTCCAATTTCTGCTACTGGATTAATACAACCCAAGGTATTAGAAATATGGCTGACTGCAACCAATTTTGTTTTCTCTGAGATCAGGTTTTTAAACTGTTCTAAATCAAAACTACCTTCTGGTGTCAATTGGACAAACTTTAACACCGCCCCGGTTTTTTGTGAGACAAATTGCCAAGGAACAATATTACTGTGGTGTTCCATTACCGAGAGAATAATTTCATCTCCTGGTTGCAAATTGTTCATTCCCCAGCTGTAAGCTACTAGATTAATGGCTTCACTGGCGTTGCGGGTATAGATAATTTCCTGACGTGACGCAGCATTAATAAATTTAGCGACTTTATCTCGCGCACCTTCGTAAGCATCTGTAGCTTTGGCGCTGAGAGCGTGAGCGCCACGATGGACATTAGAATTATATTGTGTGTAATAATCCCGTAAAGCATTTAAGACGAACAGGGGTTTTTGGGAAGTAGCCGCATTATCTAGATAAACCAAAGGCTTTCCGTTAACTTCCTGATGCAAAATAGGGAAGTCAGCGCGAACTTGATCTGCTAGGGTTTTGGTAGAGGTGAAAGTCATGGGTTATTAGTCAAGCAATTTTAGATTTTAGATTTTAGATTTTGGATTGACTCCACAGATAAATCTATAGGTTTGAGGATTTAGGATTTGGGATTGATTCCCCAGATAAATCTGGGGGTTTGTAGCATTAAGGAAATATTAGTGATTAGTCGCAGACTTGAGACTATTGACTGTGTTTAATAAGATTTCTTGGAGAGATTGGAGTGGGATTTGGTTGATGATTTCCGCAGCGAAAGCATTAATTAACAACTTACGGGCATCATTTTCATTAATTCCCCGACTTTGGAGATAAAAGATTTCATCATCTTCTAACTGACTAACGGTAGCACCATGAGCGCATTTTACGTTGTCGGCGGTAATTTCCAACTGGGGCTTAGTATCAACTCTCGCCTTTGGTGATAGTAGCAAATTGCGATTTAACTGACCTGCATTTGTTAACTGTGCGGGTTTCGGTACAAAAACCTTGCCATTGAAAACTGCATGGGCGCGATCGCCTACAATACACTTATGTAATTGTTTGCTGGTACTATGGGGATGATTCAGTGCGATCGCACTATGAGTATCACCCACTTGTTTCTCAGAAATCATCGTCAAACCGTTGAGAGTCGTTTCAGTTTGCTCACCAGTTTGCCAAACCTCCAAATTGTGGCGCGATAACCGACCGCCAAAAGTCAAAGCATGACAAGTATAGCGACTATCACGAGCTTGAGTCACAGCAGTCTTCCCAATATGAAAAGCCTCTGCACCTTCCCGCGCCACCCGCGTATGATTCACCTGAGAATTTTCACCCAGCCAAACTTCCGTCACCGCATTAGTGAAATAAACCCCCTCTGCGTCCTCTGCGCCTCTGTGGTTAATAAACTCTTCCACCACAGTCACACTAGCACCAGACTGAGCCACCACCAAACACCGGGGCTGAGAAATCGTCGCCTTCTCCCCAGCACTATTCACAAACAACAGATGAATAGGGGTTTCTACAATCACATTTTTTTCCACCCAAATCACCGCCGCATCAGAGATACCCGCAGTATTGAGAGCAGTAAAAACCTCCTGTGAACCCTCAGCTTGAGCCAGATATGGTTGAAAATTCTGCTGCTGAGACTCAGAAAAACCCGCCAAATTACCTACCACCAAACCAGAAGGTAAATCTTCAACAGCAGATAAATCCGGCGTATAAACACCATTCACAAACACCAAACGACTGTTAACAGCCTCCGGTAAAATCAAAGACGAGATATCAACTGATTGTAACTCTCTGTCCAGATGAAACTGCACCTGACGCAGCGCCGACAAATCAGTAAAACGCCATTCCTCATTACGAGTATTGGGGAGAGTAGAATGACGAACTCTAGCAGCAGCATCTTGGCGTAATTCCAGCAAAGAATTTGCAGTTTTCGAGAGAATTACCTCACTTAATAACCCAATCAAATAATCATCATTATCCAACAGAGTAGTAGATTCAGTCACCGGATTAGGAGAAACTTGCATAGTCATTACACACCCACCTCAGCAGCTTCCAAAACCCATTCATAACCGCGCTCTTCCAATTCCAGCGCCAAATCCTTACCACCACTAGTAAGAATGCGACCATGAGCCATGACATGGACAAAATCCGGCACAATATAATCAAGTAATCGTTGATAGTGAGTAATCATAATTGTGGCATTGTCTGGATTAGCCAATTGATTCACACCATCAGCCACAATTCTCAGAGCATCAATATCCAAACCGGAATCAGTCTCATCCAGAATACCCAACTTTGGTTCTAGCAGAGCCATTTGCAAAATTTCATTGCGCTTCTTCTCACCACCAGAAAAACCCTCATTCAGACTGCGATTCAAGAAAGAAGGATTCATCTTCACCACATCCAACCTTTCCTCAATCAAATCATCAAAATCGAAAGCATCCAACTCCTCCAAACCCTGAGCCTTGCGGCGAGAATTGTAAGCCACCCGTAAAAAATCCAAATTACTTACACCGGGAATTTCCAACGGATATTGAAAAGCCAAAAACACACCCGCTCTAGCACGTTCCTCCGGTTCCATTTCCAATAAATTTTGACCTTGGAAAATCACCTCACCACCAGTCACCTCATAAGCAGGGTGTCCAGCCAGAACCTTAGAAAAAGTACTCTTACCAGAACCATTCGGTCCCATAATCGCATGAACTTCCCCAGAGCGAACCTCAAGATTCAAACCCTTCAAAATCGGAGTTCCATCAACACTAGCCGTCAAATCCCTAACCGACAGCACAACATCACTATTTTCAATAATCATCTTCTTTCTTCTCTTCCCTTCTCTTCTCTTAACTTCGCTAACTTTGCGCCCTTTGCGGTTCGTTCCTCTAACACCAACTACCCAACACTACCTTCCAACTTCAGACTCAACAACTTATCAGCTTCCACAGCAAACTCCATAGGTAGCTGATTAAAAACATCCTTACAGAAACCGCTAATCATCATCGAAATAGCGTCCTCCTGCGAAATACCCCGTTGAGCGAAGTAAAATAATTGATCTTCCCCAATCTTAGAAGTAGAGGCTTCATGCTCCACCTTCCCAGAGTTATTTTGCACCTGAATATAAGGGAAAGTATTAGCATGGGCATTATCGCCAATCAGCATTGAGTCGCACTGAGAATAATTTCTCGCGCCCTGAGCAGTGGGATTCACCTTCACCAAACCGCGATAACTATTACTAGAATTTCCCGCAGATATACCCTTAGAAATAATCGTGCTGCGAGTATTTTTACCAACGTGAATCATTTTTGTTCCCGTGTCAGCTTGCTGCATATTATTTGTCAGCGCCACCGAGTAAAATTCACCTACGGAATTATCACCTACTAATACACAGCTAGGATACTTCCAAGTAATGGCCGAACCTGTTTCTACTTGAGTCCAGGAAATTTTAGAATTTACACCTTGACACAAACCACGTTTGGTCACGAAATTATAAATTCCACCTTTACCCTTTTCGTCGCCGGCGTACCAGTTTTGGACTGTGGAGTATTTGATTTCGGCGTTGTCCAGGGCGACTAGTTCCACCACTGCTGCGTGGAGTTGGTTGCTGTCGTACATGGGCGCAGTGCAACCTTCGAGGTAGGAAACATAGCTACCTTCTTCGGCGACAATCAAAGTCCGTTCAAACTGTCCTGTATCACCGGAGTTGATGCGGAAATATGTCGATAGTTCCATTGGGCATTTTACGCCTTTAGGAATATAGACAAATGAGCCATCACTAAATACAGCACCGTTAAGAGCTGCAAAATAATTGTCTGCTGGGGGGACGACGCTACCCAGGTACTTGCGGACAAGTTCGGGATGTTCTTGTAAAGCTTCGGAAATTGAGCAGAAGATAACTCCATCTTCGGCGAGTTTTTCTTTAAATGTGGTAGCGACAGAAACGCTATCGAAAATTGCATCTACGGCGACATTGGAGAGGCGCTTCTGTTCTGATAGGGAAATACCTAATTTTTCAAAGGTTTCCAGGAGGGTGGGATCTACTTCATCTAAGCTGTTAAGCTGGGCTTTCTTTTTTTTAGGGGCGGAGTAGTAGATAATATTTTGATAGTCGATGGGGGGATAGTTGACACTTGGCCAAGTTGGTTCTGTCATTTTTAGCCACTGACGATAGCATCTGAGGCGAAAATCTAACATGAACTGTGGCTCGTTCTTCTTGGCGGAGATCAAGCGAACAACGTCCTCATTTAGTCCACGGGGGATAGTGTCGGCTTCGATATCGGTGATAAAGCCGTACTTGTAGGGTTGGTTGACTAAGGTTTTGGCAGTGGCACTCATCGTTATTAATCTCTTGTGTTCAGAACAGTAATTGTGGAATCTGTTTACGAAAATCTCTTTAAGGATGGGAGACGGGCTGTGTTTGAGCCTTTTCCCTTTGGGTGTGACCTAGTGGTTACAGGGCTGTTACAATAGGAGTTGGGGAGTAAAACAACAAATACGTTGTTTAATTTATTTTCATTTTACGCTAAATTAACAACAAGAATGTTGTTAAAGTCAAATTTTCTGAAAAAAAAATTGTGGGGGACGTTCGCGGAGCGTCTTGTAGAGAAAATGGAGATTACTCACCAGACCTCAACCAAGCAAGATATTCTGGAGTATCTGCTTCAACGCTCGCAAGCAACGGCTTTTGAGTTAGCGGAAGTTTTAGATGTGAGCAAGCAAGCAATTCGCCGTCATTTGAAGGATTTGGAGACGGATGAGTTAGTTTTGTATACGTCTGTACAAGTGGGGATGGGGCGGCCGCAACATATATATAAGTTAAGTGGTCGGGGACGATCGCGCTTGCAACGGAGTTTAAATGATTCTCAAAGCGATCGCTATGGTGAATTTGCGGTGTCGCTGCTGGACACTTTAGCCGAAACTGTAGGACGTGACCAAGTTAGCTCGATTTTACAAAAACAGTGGGAGCGTAAAGCTCAAGAATACCGCGATCGCCTGGGTAACGGATCACTGCAAGAGCGTGTAGCTAATTTAGTTAATCTCAGAAAAGCAGAAGGATTCATGGCGGAGTATCACTCTGTGGAATCCTCACAAGAGGATAGCTTTATTTTCATGGAACATAACTGCGCCATTTCTAATGTCGCCGAATCTTTCCCTAGTATCTGCGGTCATGAATTAGAAATGTTTGCGGCGGTGCTACCAGATTGTCACGTAGAGCGCACTCATTGGATTATCAATGGTGAACATCGTTGCGGCTATTTAATTCAAGCCCTACCAGAACAATCACATTCAGTTTAAATCATGGCTAATATTTGAGTAGTAAGGCTTTTTACTAATCAATAATTATCTATTGTCCATAAATCAATATTTAACTAGGTTTAAAACTAACTATATGGATACACCACCGCAGCAACCAACAACCCAATTTCTCACATTAGAAGAGTCAGCACAAGTTGATGCAGCTTTGTTGGCTTCTCCCGAAAAGTTTTTAACCAGATTAACAATTTCATCCCTGAAACTTTTAAAGTATATCGCCCAAGAATACGGTGTGGCGATGGAAGATTTAACAACACAACAAGTCATTAGTTGGTTTGAAAAGGATGCCAAAATCAAGCGGGAACAAGGAATTGAAGCTGCATATTTAAAATGGTAAATATGAGATTCTCCACAATCTAGTTTTGGTAGTTATAGCAGGGGAGTAGGGAGTAGGGAGTAGGGTAAAAGCCTTTCAGTATCTAACTTTTATGATCAGTTTATGTCCTAACGTCCTTGGCGGTTGCTATATCTAAATTTATCTAGAGACGTTATTAGAACTTACGCACAAATTAGAGATAAGGTATCACCAACCGCATACCACAGAGACACAGAGAAACCTGAGTTTGAGAGAGTTTTTGCGTAAGTCCTAGTTATATATAACGTCTCTATCGCAAAGCATAAGGCTGATATTCATGAAAAAATAGGAGCAGTCATTACCTATTAAATATGAAGATCATACCATTCACTAGTTAACCCATTTTTACAGCAGTACCTGTGGCTGTAATCACTAACAAAACTCCGCTCTGATCAACATTAATTGTGCCAGTATCAAATTGAATCCCAATGATAGCATCTGCTCCTAAACGCTGGGCGCGTTGTTTTAATTCTTCTATTGCTTTTTGTTGACCCTCCTCAAATAAACGTTCATAGCTACCAGTCCGACCACCAATAATATCTCGAATACCGGCAAAAAAATCGCGGAGGAAATTACTACCATAGACGACTTCCGCCGTCACAATCCCTAAATATGATTCAATTATCGCCCCTTGAATGACATCAGTTGTTGTGATAATCATAAATTAGCTCCGTAAATAGCAAAGTCATTACATTTGTGGTTGAGGTTAAGTGTGTTTCCCTCTTCTGCATCCGTATATTCTCTAATGGGATCATAGCAAGGTCAGATACCTTTTGTTGGTTTCGCAGGAACTCTATGGGAAAAAAATCTTAAAAACAGGCATTTTGTCCTCCCACAAATTCATTGTTGAGATATACTGAATACTCTATAATAATCAATCTGGAATTTAATATAAATTCAGGAGGTTTGTTGCTGTAAAAAAGTATTTGAATTAACAATTTATTGGCTGTGAAGTAAATCAAGAAGTTTTCAAATTTGAAAATTTTTGTTTTAATGTACAAAAAAAGTCCCATAAAGTTTTAGGAAGTTTACTATGTACAAACGTATATCACTGATAATTGGCGTTCTCAGCTTAGGATTTGGTGCTGTTAGCATTCCAATGGTAGCTGAAGCTCAGGTGTTAATAGCGCAAACCGCAAACCCGCAAGTAAAGAGGATGTTTGAGGAAGGCAAGAAACTGGTGGCACTTAAGGACTATAATGGGGCGATCGCCATTTATCAACAGGCTGCTAATATCGAGCCAAGGAATGCTAAAATTCATTCTGGTATTGGCTATCTTTATGCCCAATTAGGAAATTTTCAACCTGCACTAGCTTCTTATCGTCGGGCGATCGCCATTGATGGAAATAATAGTGATTTTCATTACGCTGTCGGTTACATCAAAGTGAATTTGGGTGACACGAATGGCGCAAAAGATTCTTACCGTCGTGCCATCCAACTCAACCGTAACAATTTAAATGCTTATTTGGGATTGGGTGTCACTCAAGCCCGTTTGGGAGACTTTACAGCAGCGAATTGGGCTTACGGAGAAGCAATTAAACTAGACCCTAATAATGCCCAAACTTATGAGTTTATGTCTTTGATGTATAAACAGAGACGACAAATTCCCCGTGCCAAAAGCTTACTGCAAAAAGCCCGTAACTTATATCAACGCAGCAATGATTCCCTGAGTGTGAACAGAATAGATGGGATGTTGCGGGAATTAGGAGGGTGAATCAGTAAACAGTTATCAGTTATCAGTTACTTGTACTGAGCGTAGTCGAAGTATCAGTTATCAAGGCATGAGGGAATTTAATCCCGCCACCAAGGACTACGATTTAGGGCTGTTTTTAGTCTGATAGACATTGTTCACAGCAGCCCAATTACTAGCAATTGGCATTCGCCAACCAGTGCCAAAAGCGCGATCAGTAATTTTTAATCCTGGGGGTGCTTGTCGGCGTTTAAATTCAGCCCGCGCCACCATTTGAATAATGCGATTGACAATTACCGGATCATGTCCTGCGTCCACCATTTGGGCTGCTGATTGGTGATTGTGAATCAAGCGTTGCAAGATGTCGTCTAAGATTTCGTAGGCGGGGAGAGAATCTTGATCAACTTGTCCTGGTTTGAGTTCGGCGCTAGGGGGTTTGGTGAGAATATTTTGGGGGATGATTTCGGTATCCCGATTTAACCAATGACAAAGTGCATAAACACGGGTTTTGGGAACATCAGCAATGACAGCCAAGCCGCCATTCATATCACCGTAAAGGGTGCAGTAACCCACTGCCATTTCTGATTTATTACCGGTGGATAGTAAGAGATAACCGAATTTATTGGCGATCGCCATTAATAAATTACCTCGAATCCGGGACTGAATATTCTCTTCAGCAATGCCAAATTCAGTATCTACAAATAAATCAGCTAAGGTGTGGTCAAACCCTTGCATTAATTCCCCAATCTTTAAAATCTTGGTTTCAATCCCCAACGTTTCTCCTAATGCTAAAGCATCGCTGACAGAATGGGCGGAACTATAGGGAGAAGGCATAAGAACACCGAGGACATTTTTGTTACCAAGAGCAGCAGAGGCGATCGCCGCTACTAATGCCGAATCAATTCCCCCACTTAAACCCAGCACCACTTTAGAAAAACCACATTTCTGGGCATAGTCGCGCAGTCCCAAAACCAAAGCTTGCCAAATTTCCTCTGCTTCTGATTCATGTATCGGTGCAATATCAGCCGCTAGTAAATCTCGCTGCGCCTCATCAAATTCAACTATCGCTAAATCAGTGGTAAAACCATTCGCACGACAGACAATTTCACCTTGACGATTCAAAGCAAAACTGCGACCATCAAAAATTAAATCGTCATTTCCCCCGACTTGATTAGTATAAATAATTGGTTGGGCAAACCGCACCGCACTATGTTTGAGCATAGATTCTCGATACTGCTGCTTACCGACACTGTAAGGTGAAGCGGATAAATTTACAATTACATCCACACGCAGAATTGCTAAATCAGCAATGGGATTAACTGCATAACTACGTTTACCTAAAAATTCCTCATCATTCCATAGATCTTCGCAAATCGTCACCCCAATATCAATATTATCGAGGGTGAAATAACTAGCTTGTACACCTGATTCAAAATAACGATTTTCATCAAAGACATCATAAGTAGGTAAAAGCCGTTTATGAAAAATTTGTTTTACCTGTCCATTTTCTAACAGAGCGATACTATTAAATAAACTTTTACCCCCAGTGCTATGGGCTTTTAAATTTGGGGAAACAGTTCCTACCAATACAGCTAAATCCGTCGGTAAATCTGTAGCTAGCTTTTTTAAAGTCGTCGCCATTCCTGAGATAAAACTAGGATTTAGTAATAAATCTCTGGGGGGATAGCCACATAAAGAAAGTTCTGGTGTTAATAATAAACGCGCTCCTTTAGCAGCAGCAGCTTGGGCGGCTTCTAGAATTTTTTGAGCATTACCAGACAAGTCACCAATAGTTGGATTAAGTTGAGCGATCGCAATTTTCATCATGAATATTTATAGCAGAGAATAAACAAGTAAAATAACACCCCATCAATTTCTCAGGACTTACGCAAAATCTACGTTTTCTTGGCGTTCTTGGCGGCTTGGCGGTATGCGCTTCGCGCACGCTACGCGAACGATAAATCAAGATTTTTGGCAATTGTTGCGTAAGTCCTATTTCTAATTAATCGTATTTAGTGAGCAAACTCCCCTAAACTCCGGCTTTACTTTTCAAGGAGAGAAACTTCGCTAATGTTTGCTTCCGGATATAATTCGGCTACATCCAGAAATATTAAATAAACACCAAAGGCTTATCCTTAAAAGGTGCAAAAGCTTCAGCATCAAAACGATATAAAGTCGCCGGACGACCAGCACCCCGTGATACCTTAATTCCCGTATCTGACAAAAAACCTAACTTAAGTAGACGCGCCCGAAAGTTAGAATAATCAGCAAAGTTGTCGCCTAAAACTGTAGTGTATAACTGATATAAATCATTCAAAGTAAAGGTAGCGGGTAAAACATCAAAAGCCACCGGACTATACTCTAACTTATTTCTTAAACGTCTATGTCCGTAAGCCAAAACCTGATTATGATCAAAGGCCAATTGCGGCACATCTTTAACTGGATACCAAGCAATCCCAGAGACTTTATCAGCAATTAATTCTGCTTCTTCAAACCTCACCAAAGCAAAGTAACTAACTGATAGATAACGGATAGCATAACTATCATTAGCTTCTCGTGGATCGCGGTGGGGTCCGCCAAAAGTGTATAATTGCTCTAAATAGAGATTATTCACGCGAATTTTCTCCGCCATAATCCGATAAGCAGCATCTTCTAAAGATTCCCCTTGACGCACCAAAGTACCCGGAAGACTCCAAGAATTTAAAAATGGTTCCTGCTGTCGCATGACTAAAAGAACTAGCAGCCGATTTTGGGCAGTATCTACAGAGAAAATAACATTATCAACACCGACTTTAAAATCTGCCAAATGTTGCATCTCGGATTCGACACAAGGTTGTTTATTTAACGGAGTTGGTAACTTTTTGTGGTTGCGTCCTGGCATTTGTACAAATGCTCTTGATGAATATAAGCGATAATGGGGGGAGTCAGGGCTTCAGTATCTCCATGTTCACGATAGGCGGTGGAAGAAACATCTATACCAGTTAAGTTAGCGATCGCAACTTGACCGCCCAAACTTTGCACCGTCTGCAAGCTATACTCATCTATGGCATATCCTGGACGTGGCACAATTAGCAGTTGCACTTGCTGTAACAAACTTTTAATCATATACCAGCGCGGTAACTGATGTAATAAATCAGAACCAACCACCAAAATCAACTCAGTCTTACCACCCCAACGAGACTGGGCTTTTTCCACAGTTTCCAAAGTTCGGAAGCTACTCAAATCCTGTTCCAAAGCAACATTACGCCGTGGCGTAGCCATATCCGTAATCAACAACTGCAACATCCTCGCCCGATGTTCCAAAGGCGTTTGGTGAGACTTAAACGGATTATCAGCCGCCCAAACAGCTACCCTATCATAATTCTCAGACAACCACCTGATAATCTTCTCATGTCCAGCCGTCGGCGGATCTGCACTCGTACCAAACAAAGCAATTCTCATAATTTATCCCAATTTTCAAAGAAGAATCAGTCCGAATTACGAACTACGAATTACGACAGGACTTACGCATAATCTACGTTTTCTTGGCGTTCTTGGCGGCTTGGCGGTTCGATAAATCAAGATTTTTGGCAATTGTTGCGTAAGTCCTGTACGAATTACGAACTACGAATTACGAATTACGAACTACGAATTACGAACTACGAATTACGAACTACCTCTGCGGTTCTTTTCTCCGTCTTTAAAATCAACTCCTGCAACCGGGCAGAAATTGCCACATCCACCTCCACAGGCGCATCTAAACGGCGAGTTTCCGCCGGTAAACTAGCCACACTAGCCGCAGTGCGTTGGCGAATTTCCTGTAAACTAGCTGGCGGATGCAAAGGTTGACCATTCTGGACTACCAACTGCAACAAAGGAGATCCTGAGATATTGCTTTCATCTGCTAAAGCTAAAGTATCAGTTTTGACTTGACCTCCTACCAAAGAGCGAAAAATTTGCTTGCGTCCGGGATAACTCACCTTACTACTAGAATGTTTCATTACTGGAATCCCATCTATTTCCACCAATTTATAGACTCCATTCACAGGCGCACCTGTAACTAGTCGAGTTCCCAGCCCATAGCCATCAATTTCTGCACCAGCAGCCTGGAGTCTGGCAATTTCCCATTCATCTAAATCGCCACTAGCAAAAATTGATACATCAGGAAGAAGCGATCGCACTTGTTTTGACAAACTGACTAGATCTCCAGAATCCAACCTCACCCCAGCTAATTCCATTTCTCCACCATTCACTTTTGCGGCTAAATGCTCGGCCGCAGCCATAGTATCATAAGTATCAATTAACAATGGCGCACCGGGAAAATAGCGATGAAAAGCCGTAAAAGCCTGTTCTTCACTACCTGTCATTGCTGATAGTGCCATAACTAAAGCGTGAGCCATCGTACCACTAGGCTGTTCTCCCAGTTGTAACGCTGCTAACACATTAGAGGTAGCATTTAAACCCCCAGCTAAAGCCGCCCGCGCCGCCCACAAAGAACCTTGGGGACTAAATGCCCTTCTCGTGCCAAATTCCAGCAGAGTCGCTGTCTCCCCCGCCACATCACGCAGACGTGCCGCCCTAGTAGCGATTAAAGTTTGATAATTAATCGTATTTAGTAAGTAAGTTTCCACCAGTTGGGCTTGCCACAAAGGTGCTTCCACCCGCAATAATGGCTGATTAGCAAATACGGCTGTTCCTTCTGGTACTGCCCAAACATCCCCAGTGAAACACCCTTCAGCTAACAGTGTCCAAAACTTGGGCGTAGCATGAGCAAAAATGCCTGTCTCCTGTAATGCCTGTATTTGGGTGGGACTAAAGCGGAAGTTTGCTAAATAGGTCAAAACCTGATCTAGCCCCATACTGATTAAATAGCCGAAATTTTCTGGCAAGCGTCTCACAAATAATTCAAAATTAGCCCGTCGTTGTTCTACACCTTCACCTGTATAACAAGCCGCCATTGTTAGCTGGTAAAGATCCGTAAGTAGACTGTAATCGTCCGCACACAGAGTTAATTCTGATTTACCGATGCCATCCCGGTTTGGAAAAGTTGCCATGTAAGAGCGTCCTTAAAAGAATGCTGCTTTTATTATGGTAGATTTTACTATAAATAATGTCAAGTTTACCCATAAAATCACTCATTTCTTGGTATTTACCCCGGTAGAAAAAATACATTCATGGAGTAATCTGCTAATATTTAATATATCTTAATAGTGATTTCAACCAATATTAAAGGATAAAATTGGGCTGTGTTCAGATTTAGCTCAATAACTTATTATAGAAATTAAAGCGTAAACTTACGCATTCCCTCAAGTATTACAAAGATAAGCAAAGAACTATTCAGAACTTACGCAAAAGCTCGCTCAAATCCTGATTTCTCTGTGTCCTCTGCGTCTCTGTGGTTAATTATTCCGTAATTTTTCCGTAAGTCCTACTATTGTAGATATTGTCAATACATTGCAATTTTAATCTAGTTGAGAATATCTGCGCTAAGATTAGAGAACAATTAAATACGACTCAAACAAGGAGTCCAATATGGCTATTTCAAATATATTCATCAGCGTCATGCAGTATATTTCTGAGGCTATGATGCGGATTTTTAGCCCCAGTGACGATGCTTATCCCGTGATTGGTGTGCAGCCATTTACAGGAGAACTGTATAAACGTAAAAACTCCAACGCTTGGTAGTTCCGCAAATTCCACTATAAATCCAAAAAATAACTCTAATCTCCCTCCTGGCGGGCGAGGCTATCGTGTACACACAAGTCTTATCAAGTTGCCTAACAGCCTTTCGATCCCCCCTAACCCCCCTTCAGAAGGGGGGAAATTTCTTAAAGTCCCCCTTTTTAAGGGGGATTTAGGGGGATCAGATCACTTGTGTGTACACCGTAGCTCATAGCCGGCGAGGGGGGAACTAATAATTTCTACCGCATATCGTAGCCGAATAAGTTGGGATCTACTTCCCCTAAGTTTAAATCTGCTAAACCATACTCAGCCCAGCGTTTGTCTACCATTGCGGCTATATCGGGATCGGATTCTAAGGGTAAACCCCATTCGTGATCTGTTTCCGGTGGTATTTTGGTAGTGGCATCAATTCCCATTCTTCCACCTAGACCAATTTTCTCGCTGGCAAAATCTAAGGTGTCGAAGGGTGTATTGGGTAAAATAAATACGTCTCTGCTGGGATCAACTTTGGAACTAATCGCCCACACTACTTGACGGGGATCACGAATGTTTATATCTTTGTCTACGACAATGACAAATTTGGTGTAGGTAAATTGGGGTAAGGCACTCCAAAATGCTAATGCTGCCCGTCGCGCTTGTCCAGGATATGCTTTATCAATGGAAATAATCGCTGCTTTGTAACTTAAAGCTTCCATTGGGAGGAAGAAATCCACAATTTCGGAGACTTGTTGCCGCAGAATAGGAGTATAGATCCGATTCAGGGCGATCGCCATCATTGCTTCTTCTTTGGGTGGACGACCGCTAAAGGTGGTTAAATAAATGGGATCTTTGCGGTGGGTCATACAGTGGAACCGCACTAATGGGGAATCTTCCACACCGCCGTAATAACCCATGTGATCACCAAAGGGTCCATCGGGTAATACTTCCCCCGGTGTAATTGTCCCTTCTAAGACAAACTCTGAATCTGCGGGAACTTCTAAATCTACGGTTTTACACTTGGCTAAGTTGACACCGGAACCGCCATAGAGTCCGGCAAATAACCATTCTGATAAGTCTACAGGAATGGGGGTAGCAGCTGCCATAATAATTAGAGGATCTACACCCAGGGCGATCGCCACTTCTAATTTTTTACCATGTTCCGCAGCTTTGCGTAAATGTCTCGCCCCACCCCGCACTGATAACCAGTGAACAGTCATGGTATTTGGAGATTGCAGTTGCAAACGATACACACCCACATTCGGCGTACCCGTCTCACAATCCTTAGTAATTACCAATCCCAGGGTGATAATCTTGCCAGCATCACCAATATAAGGACGTATCAACGGTAACTTATTTAGATCTAAGTCATTTCCTTGAATTACTACCTGCTGACAAGCCGGGAAAAAATCTCTTCCTGGTTTAGCCTTCACCACATCAAACAGCACTTTCCCAAAATCTATGGCTTGGGAAATCTTTTTCGGTGGTTTTGGTTGTTGCAGCATACTCAGCTTTTTACCCAAAGTCTCTAATTCCTCTGGATGCTGCATATTCATTGCCCAGCATATCCTTTCTACGGTTCCCATCAAGTTCACCGCTACCGGGAAGGATGCACCTTTGACGTTCTCAAATATTAATCCTGGTCCACCTTGTTGCAGCATCCGGTTGGAAATTTCTGCAATTTCTAATTCTGGGTCAACTAAAGCTGAAATTCGCTTCAATTGTCCTTTTTCTTCCAGAATTTTAATGAATCCTCGTAAGTCTCTCGCCATGGTGCTAATAAATTGAAATAGTTAAGAAATGTAAAGCTTCTCTTATCTTAGTCTTAGCTAATTTCCAATGGTTGAGATTCGAGGATGAGTTTGACTGCTGTACTCAAATCTTTAACTATTAAGTCTGGCTGATAAATTTCTAATTGTGTGCGATCGCGGATACCCGATTCCACAGCGATCATTTTAATATTATATTGTTTCGCCGCCGCAATATCTGCTTCCGTATCCCCCACCATCCAAGTCTCACTTACAGGCGGAAGTTCTTTTACAGCCCGTTGCATCAACAAGGGTTTATCTTCAACATCACTAGTTTTCACATAGTCGTTTTCTAGGCAATAACGGCGATTTTCTGGAAAAAACTTGGCTAAATCGTATTTTGTCAAGGCATAATCTAATTCTCTAACTCGACGCATTGTCATCACCGCCAAGTCAATTCCCGCTTGCTGAATTTTTACCAGTGTCTCTACAGCACCAGGAATCAGGCGGTCATACTTAAAATAAGTATCTGTGTGTACTATTTTTCGCCGTAATTGGGCAAATTCTTGGGCTTGGGTGGCATCTAAACCAGATTTTACTCCAATTTCTCTTTCCGGAACCCGCGATCGCTTTAGTTGCCAAAATTCGGCTTTGGTCAGTTCTTGCACAGATTGTTCAGGATTGCGGATATTCTCCAAACAAAATTGATATACACGGTAATACCGTTCAGATACGTCCATAATTGGTCCGTCAAAGTCGGTAATTAGTCTCAGCATCAACAAAACTTGTAAACTTTTATAACAATTATCTCATTTTTTGACTAATTAGTTATATCAAAGTGCCGCGTTTCATTTGTTCCATTTCAATGGCTTCAAATAAAGCCCGGAAATTCCCTTCCCCAAAACCTTTGGCTTGATAACGGCGTTCAATAAACTCAAAGAAAAAAGTGGGTTCTCCAAAAATCGGTTGAGTAAAAATTTGGAGTAGAACGGCATTTTCAGCATTTTCTTTCCAATCCACCAAAATTTCTTGTTTGGCGATCGCCTCCAGTTCTCCCATTGATAGCGGGAATCCACGGCGCTGTTGAAGCTGTGAATAATAAGTTTGGGGAACCGAGAGTAAAGATAAACCACGGGAACGAAATTGGGCGATCGCACCAATCAGATTCGGAGTCGCCAAAGCAATGTGTTGGATTCCCGATCCCCGATTCACATCCAGAAACTCTTGAATTTGGGAATTGGGAGAAGCCGGTTCATTAATCGGTAATTGTACGCTACCATTCCCAGAAACCATCACCTGACTATATAAAGCAGAACGGTCAGTTTGAATTTTAAAACTTTGCTGCGGTTGAAAATCCAGAATCTTCGCATACCAAGCAACAGCAGACTCCAATTCACCCACCGCCACATTCAGCACAATGTGATCTATAGCCGTAAAAGTATGATCTGTGATTTCTGCATCATCAGTAATCACTCCTGAGTTAGAAATCAACGTATGAGTCAACCCACCCCAAGCCGCAATTTTGCCACACTTGCGAAAGACATCACCAAACTGTTTGTCTTGAATCGGTTCAATTACTCTCGCACCATAACTTTCCGCCAGTGAGATCGCCCCCTCCACATCTTCCACAGCAAAAGCCAAATCTGCTACCCCAGGCGGATGTTCGCGCAGAAACTCAGCCACCGGACTCGTCGGTAATAAAGCTGAAGACAACAAAAAGCGTACAACACCATTACTAACTACCTGCGTACAAGTATCAACCGAACTGATACTACTCTCTACTGCTGTAAACCCCAGGTAGTGTACAAACCAATCCCGCCAAACAACAGCATCTTCTATATAGAAATGAACGTGATCAATTTTCATAAATCCTGAAAATCCAGCACAACAGCTTACCTATCTGTAGTTTTTGTCTTTTCCGCCAGATTATCAAGTTTTTACTCATTAATCATATATCATAATGAATAAGTAATGGATTTATCTCTACTACTTCACTCATTATCAAGTTTTTACTCGTTAATCATACATCACAACAAATACACTGACAACTTACCTTGATACTCTCAAGTCTAAAACCTCCGAGATTTTTTAATCAAAGGCATGACTTGCTGAGTGTAAAATAATCCAACAGAACTAGAGGTTTTATCTTCTCAAGCCTTGCTTGCGTCTAGTGCAAAAGTTCCCATAACCCCCACCATACTCAATCCTCCACTCAGGATTTTTCTCAATACATTTTAGTCTCTATCCATAACACAACCACTCACTTCATTACGGGTAAATAGGGTAATTAGTCTATGGCTAGGCACTCTTAATAAAAGTATTCCTATCACTTTTGTGTGTTCAACTTGCGTCAACCAGTAGGTGTTTTTTTGAACATTGAAAAATTTACGCCTGAAATCCATACCTCGTCTGGCTTTGAACCCTCTCATACTTAAATTGAGGTTGACGCAAATCCCCAAACCCTTGCAGCAATACCTTTTCAGGGATTTTTTTTTATCCGTCTATTGACACCCCGAACGCTGAAAGGCTATATTCACTTTAGGTTGACGAAACAGCACCTTGAAAACTAAATATATCAATGCTTCCAGATGTGGGCGTTGAAACCACAAATAATCCCTATCAGGGATTGAAACAATTTACATTACATAATTCTAGGGTCTACCAAAGTTGAAACCACAAATAATCCCTATCAGGGATTGAAACAAAATTTCTTTTCTCTATTTTTCAAAAGCCAAGCGTTGAAACCACAAATAATCCCTATCAGGGATTGAAACCGATTATTCCCTTTTTTACAGATATTCTGCAACTAATGAGTTTTCTGCTTCTGTCGTAAAGCAACTTGCCATCCTTTATCAGTTTGCTTCAAATTAAAACATTTACAGGACTGCAAAAATTTAATAAAATTACCATTCAACTTTAAAGATTTGATTTGCTCAGTTATCGGTTTACCATATATCTGATTAAATCCACCACCCAAAAGGCTAATATCAATATAGCTATCAGGAGCCTTCAGAACTAACTCCTTAATAATATCCTGGAGAGCTTTTTCCAAATCTGCCGACGAATTAATCCCAGACAATAATTCAGACTTATTACCACCGCTTAATGAAGTATCTTCCTGATTAATTTCAAACAGTGTGACATATAATTCTGAAGTTGCATCAACTTGGTGAATAGCAAAATCAACCGGATAGTTAATAAAAATATCTCTAGCTTTTTTCCCAGGTAAATGCTGAGAAACTACCTGACTAATAGTTAAATTATATTTACTTTTAAAAAGTTTAGAAAGACTCGAAAGTTTCACCCAATAAATTTTATGTTCTTCTTGCTCTGCTTTGATTAACTCTTTGATTTGTTGAAGAAATTGCTCAATAGTCGGAATCTCAGCAGAAGAATTGGGTAATTGGGTAATTTGTTTCCCTGTGGCACTATTCAATACTACCAGAAAATCCCCTTTTTTAATCGCCTGATAAACAATTAAGCCATTTTGCTGAAGATGGTTGCACAGATTTGTCATCACTTTATCAGACGAACAAACTATAACTTCCTTAGCATTGGCATAACGTTCGTGAACTGACGAACCCAAAGCAATCATTTTACCGTCAGCATTATCCTTACCAACAGGAACGTGAATCAATTCGTAACCACGCTGATGTAATTCCACATCTTGTTTACCCATCTTAGACCAATTAGCAAAGGCAATCTTAACTTGTAGGGGATAGCTAGAAACTGTGGTTAAAAACTTCTCCATTTCACTATTGAGTTGCAAATTTTCTGCATCTAGGAGTAAAATGGCGATCGCCCCAGAATCAACACAAACTTTACTCTTCTCTGATACTGCTAGCGGCTGACAAATATCTGGGCTATTTAACTCAACCAAATTTAGTCTAGCAATTGATTCACGAATAACAACTTCTAGATGATGAAAAACTGGAGAATTAAAAAAAATCGGAACTAGAAAAAGTTGCAAATATTCTTTAATCTTCGGCATCAGTATCTGATGATTTGCTAACTTGCTAATTTTTTTATTTAATCCAGCTATCAGCGCAGATTGATATTGAGCTTGTTTCCAGTTAATACTTTGGTACTTGACAACAACCAACTCAGGATGCTGATCTAAAATTGGCAGAATTTCATTACAAACAGCAATACTCAGTTGCGTAATCAATTCAGAGTCATAAGTAGTTAGCAACCGTTTTTCATTTGACATAACTCTTAAGAAATACAGGGACTAAGGAGTAAATAGTGGGGAGTCGAGAAGAAAGCATTTCCTAAAAAACACATTTTAAAACCCTTCCAGCCTCAATATATTTTGCCTGAACGACAACCGCGCCCCTGGAAGGCTGATATATTCAATTAAGATAGCTGCCTTTAGACCATCATCAGAGATGGTAATTTATACTATATTATATTTAGCGAAAAACAACTAATAATCGTAAACCTGCCTAAATCTAATACTTTAAATTTAACTCAACTATAGCGATATCTGTCGTCATCAAATTAACTACAAACCCACTACTAAACTTTAAAAAACTTAACATTTATACAAAAAAAATATCAATTTAAATTACTAAAAATATAATTACGAGTACGAATATCAACAGGGTTGCTAAAAATTTTTGTTGTCGTCCCAAATTCTATCATTTCACCAACCCGACTTTCATTACTATCAAAAAAAGCTGTGAAATCAGACATCCTCTTAACTTGCTGTAAATTGTGACTAATAATCACAATTGTTAATTCTGAACGGAAGCGCAGACTTTGAATTAAACTTTCAACTTTCATACTAGCAGTAGAATCAAGAGCAAAACACGGCTCATCCATCAATATAACTTGTGGCTTCACTGCTAAAGCACGAGCAATACATAGTCGCTGTTGTTGACCCCCAGAAAGGTCTAAAGCCGACCTATGCAATTTATTCTTCACCTCGTCCCATAGGTCTGCATCCTTAATAGCATATTCCACAATCGCATCTAACTCTGCTTTAGGATGCCATCCCAATATTTTGACTCCATAAGCCACATTATCATAAACACTCATCGGGAAAAGATTCGGCTTAGGAAATACCATACTCACTTGGCGGCGGAGTCGATTTAAGTTCACCCGACGCTCATAAATATTTTGATTATAAAATTCCACCCTACCCTCAACCCGTACTTTTCCTTCTAATTCAATCATCCGATTAAGACATTTAATAAAAGTAGACTTTCCACAACCACTAGTTCCAATAATTGCCGTTACTTTATTCTGGTAAATATCAATTGATATATCTTCAAGTATCTGTTGGGTATTATAATAACATCTGAGATTTTTGACCTTTATCGCGGAAATTAGTTGATTCATGGTAAAAACTAAAATAAATATTGACTAAACAAGCAGTAAAATTATGATGAAATTTTCATGATTTATCAAGCCAATATAGAATTTTCAGAATTAAGAATAAAAGCGTATATGATTAATTATTTCATAGATAAATAGCAGTACACAGTAGATATTTTTATCAAAATAAATGCCGAGTTTTACATAAAAATTACTCAAATTTTAACTATCGAAAATATCTGACATATATCAATTAAATCAAATTAAAATTTAGCAACTACAACCAAATGAATATGTTTATTTTTTAGTTAAACGGAAATAATTAATTTATTCCCTAGAATTATAATTCCATTATCGCATTTTTTGACACTCTTCTGAGAATCATAACAGCTTTGTCCATTCTATCAAAGCTAGTATATTTCCTGAGTACCGTTGCCAGAAAAAAGACTATCTGTATCATCATTAACTAAAGATGCTACTATCGGTTAAGAAGACTCATTTTTTATCCCAAAAAAAATAACATCCCAGAACTGTCACGATTTTGATATCTCGCATGAGAAAAGGAAGTATCGACAATGGAGCAAAAATACCAGATATTCAACTTTCAAATCCAGTAAATCTTTTTGGCTAGTCAAAAGTTCCTGATAAATTCAAGAATCCATCAAAAAACTACTTTATCAGTTATATTTATACTTTGTTTTTAATCCTGTATCAGAAAAAACAGCAGATTAAAGATTTTAGTCGTTTAATCGGACAAATTTCTATGTTTACAAGATTTATGATCTTAAAAATTAAACCAGCAGGGGTCACTTGATAATAACGCCTGCTAGAAAGATAATATATGACCATTACTTTGATCAGGTAGAGTAAATCTGTTGACTCTCTGTCTACAATTTTCTTCTTGAAACCCTATTCTATTACCATTAAAAATTGACGACACTTAAATATGCCGTTTCCGAAATGTTCTATGGGAACAATTCATTGATTTCCCCCTAGATTTTTGGTCAGGTATCTCTATTTGTGAGTATACAGTCCCAAATACTCATTGGCTTAACGTAGAAAACTACTAATGAGCCACAACAATATAAATGTGAATACTGTAGAGAACTGCTCAGATGTTAACTGAACCAAGTTTATTTGTGAAAACAGCCAGCTAGCAAGTAGTCCACCGACAATTAAACCGAAAATTAAACCCACCAGGGTGAGTAAAACTGCTCTACCAAACTTTTCTTCCTTGCGTTTGAGGAAGTAAACAGTGACTCCTACACCTGCTAATAAAGCTAACTGTAAAATTTGAGGAATAAATACACTGATGGCACTTAAACCCAAATACCAAGCTCCAGGTAACAGTATATCTGTAGGCGCGGGTTGGTCGAGCATTCGTTGCAGCCATATAGGGGACTGCTGTTGGGGACTGGGACTTTCCTTTGCAGGCAATTGCACTCGCAATTCTGGAAACCTAATTCGTTCAGGTACTTTGATTTTACCTTCCTGGCGCATCCGTAGGCGATCCATTAAAATCGCATCGTAAGCTACTTCAATGATCTCTAAACTCTTGGCATCGCCATTGTATTGCTCCAATTGGCGATTACGAGCATCCTGAATTTCATCGAAGCTAGCATCTTCTGATACCCCAAGTTTCTCGTAGGGATTTTGATCGCTCATGGGAGTTTATACTTTCTTTAGCCTTAGTCAGCGGCAGTCTTATTTGCAGGAAAAACAGTTTGAGGTTTTCTCTTGATTGAAACCAACGTATCAACCCATTTCTATGCCCTACCAGGATATTAGCATGGCTAAGTTGGATTGACCGGGAATTTTTAACTAAGTCAACTTTAACATATTGCTATCACTCCGTGTATACCTTCATGCCCTAACTCAATGCGCCCTTGACTGTGGAACTTGAGCTAGAAATGCTTTTTAGCCATTTTTGACCCAAAAAAATGAGTTTTATTGTTCAAAAGTTAATATCTTAGAGTGTTTTAAGGAAATTTACTGGAATTAATCTCTCAATAGATTGTGGTATGTATCTCAATATGGATTTAAAGTTAAAAAGTTTTAAATCTTCCCTAAATTGGGAAAATAAACTCTAGGATGTTAGCAAACTGCTGTAGCAAATGTGAAAAATATCTGTCTAGGATGCTTCAACCTTGATAATTATCATACCTGCATTTAAGTATATGTGTGACTAATAAAGTGTTCGTAGTTTGATTTTTCATAATTTTGATTACACTATTATTTTGGATAATCAGGAAATGCACTCCTTACCCCTGTAGAGTTTTAAATAAACCCCAAAGTGGAAACTGCGTTTTTACGCAATTCTACTTCATGTTAATCTTAGGAATTTTTGTGCAAAGTGATGGTCATGGCTCCCGCCAAGATTCTTGTAGTTGATGACGACCCTGCGGTCAGAAATTTAATCCAACGCTTTTTGATTAAGCAGACCTATCAGGTAGAGGCTGCTGAGGATGGTAAAACAGCCTTAGCCCTGTTTGAGCAATTTAACCCTGATTTGGTAATTTTAGATGTAAATTTACCAGATGTCATAGGTTTTAACCTCTGCCAGGAAATGCAAAGTCGTAATGGTGTTTTTGTGTTGATGCTGACTAGCCGCGCCGACGAAGCCGACAAAATTCGCGGTTTTTCTAAAGGCGCTGATGACTATCTCACCAAGCCTTTTGGGTTGGGAGAGTTAGAAGTTAGAGTAGCGGCAATTTTGAGACGACAGCGAATTGTGACTACTGCTGAACAAAAGCGCCTAGTATTTGAAAAGTTAATGATTGATCCTGCTCGACGGGAAGTGGCACTGAACAACCAATCGATACCCTTAACTGCTTTAGAATTTGATTTATTACATTTTTTAGCTAGCCATCCTGGTCGGGTGTGGCGGCGTGCAGAACTGATTCAAGAGGTTTGGGATTATGAATATGTTGGTGATCAACGGGTTGTAGATGTACACATCGGTCAAATTCGCAAGAAAATTGAAATTGATGCTAGCCAACCAGCGTTAATTCAAACTGTACGTGGTGTAGGATATAAGTTTGAATGCCCTACGCACTCGCCAAAGTTGGAAACCCATTCCTGAGTATGTTATCTGAGATGTGGAGTTTTCGATGGTTAATGCTTGATTAAGTAACTAAGTAGGTACGGAGGCATACACTCTGTTGTGTGACAAAATGTCGAAAGTTTCTGACTTTGGCATTTGTGTAGCTTCCCATTAGGGTTGTTGCTTCCTTCTACTTTATTTTACTGCCAATCACAAACTTGTAAGTTTTCCAGCCTACCTACTTTAGCTATAAGTATTTTGAGATTAATAGGCTATTAATTGATCTTGCCCTTGCCATCTTTGATCTACATCTATGAGATGCTCAGGCAGGAGCCAGAATCAAATAGTCATAAATGTTTTCCCCACCGACTTACCAGCATTTTGATGGCTGGCTAATTGGTGCAGGGGCATTTATCTTTAACAATTATGAAACAAGGTTTCTAAATATACACGAGCGGCGCGGCGATCGCTCTCCCCATTTTGAAGTAAAAACAGGGACAAAGCAGCAGTCATGACTCGCTTTTGATCCCAATCGGGGTGGGTTTCTAAGTAATTTTTGAGGGATTCATCGAGTGTTCCCGGAATTTCTGTCAATAGACTAACTGTTGTGTTCATGAGTTTTTCCTTCTCTGAGGTCAATGAAGAGAGACGAGTTGCTGGCACTGATAGGAGGTTCAACTGAGATAGTTCTGCATTTACCTGACAATCACCACTAGTATTTGAGGTGATTTTTGGTGTCAGTGGTTGAACAGAATATAAAAGCCAGTCGCATCATTGTGCGCCAAGAGGGGGTGGGTTTGTCAATGCTACGAAATGTTACATCCGGTGGGATGTAAAACAAATATTGACGCAATAATCAGGGTTATGGCTCAATTTGTGTTACTTAACTTTACAATAACTCAGTAACTTAGGCTCCTGGCTTTTCGGAATCAACAATCCCCAGGAAAGCTGCAATTACTGATTAGCTCGTAGAACACCTGTGGAAAACTACCAGTATTGCTGTGGAAACCCTGTGGAATTGGTGAGGAAAATTTTCGAGAATGATAAGAATTACAAAATATTAGTCATTAGTCATTGGTCATTAGTCATTGGTCATTAGTCATTGGTCATTAGTCATTGGGAAATTTTTTCCCCCCTGCTCCCTGCTCCCTGCTCCCTGCTCCCCTGCTCCCTGCTCCCTGCTCCCTGCTCCCCTGCTCCCCTGCTCCCTGCTCCCTGCTCCCCTGCTCCCTGCTCCCCTGCTCCCTGCTCCCTGCTCCCTGCTCCCTGCTCCCCTGCTCCCTGCTCCCTGCTCCCCTGCTCCCCTGCTCCCTGCTCCCTGCTCCCTGCTCCCTGCTCCCCTGCTCCCTGCTCCCCTGCTCCCTGCTCCCTGCTCCCTGCTCCCTGCTCTCTGCTCCCTGCTCCCCTGCTTCTTCTATCGCCGACGTTCTTGTAATTTGCGATATACTGACTTCAAATCGACTTGATGATGTGCTAGGGCAACTAGGGTATGGTAGAGTAAATCGGCGACTTCGCCGGCGATCGCATCATCCTCATTATCCTTAAAGGCCATTACGACCTCCGCGCTTTCCTCACCGATCTTCTTTAAAATTTTGTTATCGCCACCAGCCAATAACTTACAGGTGTAAGAACTCTCTACAGGATGGTCACGGCGATCGCATATCACCTGAAATACTTGAGATAATGTATCCCCTGGTGGAGGAACAATGTTACCGTCTACCTGATGAAAACAACTGCGTTCACCAGTGTGACAGGCAATATCTCCTAGCTGCTCCACTCCAATCAGCAATGCATCACTATCGCAGTCATAACGAATACTTTGGACTTTTTGAATATGTCCAGAAGTCGCCCCCTTATTCCATAACTCCTGACGGGAACGACTCCAAAACCAAGTTTCTCCAGTGTCTAAAGTCTTTTGTAATGACTCCTGACTCATCCACGCCATCATTAACACAGTGCCATCCAAATAATCTTGGATAATTGCCGGCACCAAACCCCGTTCATCATAGGAAATCTGATCAACAGGAATAGACTGTACTAGTGAATGCGGATCAGTAGAAAACATACCAGTTAATTTTTTTTGATTAAACATTATTCATGGATTCACGATACCATTCTGAATAGAGCAGATGGTATGCTTCTGTAAAATTAAACTTAATCATTTAGTTCAAATAAAAGCATTCATATCTCTAGCAAACTCCATCTTGACCACACTAATGGATAGGCAAGTTAAAACCAGGATAGTGCGAATTAGTGTCGATTTCTCAAAGCTAGCCTAGATTGGACTAAGATAATATATTCTGAGTTTCTTAGTACGGATAACGCTATAAGGTAAAATTTCTAAACAGTTTTTCACCCTATCCTAAGATAGAGCTTTTTATTTTCCACATTAAGGAGAGAGTTTTGGTAAATACCACAATTAAAACCACCAAATCACAAGAAATCTTTGCCGCCGCCCAAAATCTTATGCCAGGAGGAGTGAGTTCTCCAGTTCGTGCCTTCAAATCAGTAGGGGGACAACCCATTGTTTTTGACCATGTTAAAGACGCATACATTTGGGATGTAGATGACAACAAATATATTGATTATGTAGGGACGTGGGGACCAGCTATTTGTGGTCATGCCCATCCACAAGTAATCGCAGCCCTCCATGAAGCCTTAGAAAAAGGTACTAGCTTCGGCGCTCCTTCATTACTAGAAAATGTACTGGCTGAAATGGTAATTGATGCTGTTCCTAGCATCGAAATGGTGAGATTTGTGAATTCAGGCACTGAAGCTTGTATGGCAGTGCTGCGATTAATGCGGGCTTTCACCAACCGGGAGAAAATCATTAAGTTTGAAGGCTGCTACCACGGCCACGCCGATATGTTCCTAGTCAAGGCTGGTTCTGGTGTGGCTACACTGGGCTTACCAGATTCACCAGGAGTACCTAAAGCAGCCACTAGCAGTACGCTGACAGCTCCTTACAATGACTTAGAAGCTGTTAAAGCCCTGTTTGAACAAAACCGCGACGAAATCGCTGGTGTGATTCTAGAACCAGTAGTGGGCAATGCTGGGTTTATTACTCCTGATGCAGGTTTTCTGGAAGGTTTACGAGAAATTACCCATGAACATGGGGCGTTACTGGTATTTGATGAAGTAATGACAGGCTTTCGGATTGCTTACGGTGGCGCTCAGGAAAAATTTGGTGTCACACCAGATTTAACAACCTTGGGTAAGGTGATTGGTGGTGGTTTGCCAGTGGGAGCTTATGGTGGTCGTCGGGATATTATGTCCATGATTGCTCCCGCCGGTCCTGTCTATCAAGCAGGAACTCTTTCGGGTAATCCTTTAGCAATGACGGCTGGGATTAAAACTTTGGAATTGTTACAGAGGCCTGGTACTTATGAGTATCTCCATCAAATTACTCAGAAGTTAGCAGATGGGTTGGTGCAAATTGCCCAGGAAACTGGTCACCAAGTTTGTGGTGGTAACATTAGCGCTATGTTTGGCTTATTTTTCACCTCTGGGCCAGTTCATAACTACGAAGATGCCAAAAAATCAGATATGGCTAAATTTGGTCGCTTCCATCGAGGTATGTTAGAACGCGGTGTTTATTTAGCACCTTCTCAGTTTGAGGCTGGTTTTACCTCTTTGGCTCACACCGAAGCCGATATTGAACAGACTTTGGCTGCTGCGCGAGAAGTGCTATCTAGTCTATAAGTTCTGAGTGCTGAGTAGAAAAATAATTAAGATTTAGATGATTAGCCCTAGAGTGGGTATCTTTACTCAGCACTCAGCATTGTTTAACCAGCGATAGCGGAATTGCCATCCGTCTATATGCTGTGCAGGTTGTTAACAGCCACAGCCGTTATGATTACAGCCTTTAATGGTCTTATGACCTTCAGCACAGCCTTCAGAGCAATAGTATTTACCATCTTTATTGATGGCATCCTCTAGTGAAACGATACAAAGGCAATTGGGACAAGCACATTTCATTTGGTTGATGGTAGTCATATTTTTCTCCTTCACTTTTGGTTGATTATAGCAAACACATGAACATATATTCAACTATAGCGGAGATGAGTGAATTTGTCAGGCAATAAAACCGTTAAAAAAATTTATATAACCGCCTAAAATAAAGTATATTTACTAGTGATATTGAGATAGATTAGAATATGGGGACTAAATATTGAGTTTTTTAGAGAATGGAGCCTAGACACTATTTGAGAGTGTAAGTATCATAGGCAATTTTTTTTTGATAATTTTTTTGCGTAATTCCGAGTTAACTTGAGTAAATTCTCTGGGAATTTACCGCAAAAATCACCTAGCAAGACTGAATGGTGAGTGTTAATAATTAAAGGAGTGTGTAACGCTTCCAGTCATTATTCGTGCAGCGAGTTGACAGTGCATGAGCTATTGCTTAAATCCTACCTGTCCAAATCCAGAAAACGTCCCATATAGCCATAGGTGTCAGTCTTGTGGCTCACCATTATTATTGCGCGATCGCTATCGTGTGATCAAGCCATTAGGTCAAGGTGGCTTCGGAGCAACATTTTTAGCTAACGATCAGGCCTTACCCGGAGAACCAAGTTGTGTAATTAAGCAACTACGTCCTTCAGGAAACGCACCACACATTTTGCAGATGGCGCGAGAGTTATTTGAGCGGGAAGCTAAAACCCTGGGTAAGATTGGTAATCATCCCCAATTACCAAGGTTACTCGATTATTTTGAAGAAAAAGAACAATTCTATTTAATTCAAGAATATATTAGTGGTGCGACTCTTCAACAAGAGGTAAAGCTGAATGGTACTTTAAGCGAGGCGGGAGTCAAGCAGTTTTTGAGTGAAGTTTTGCCATTGTTGCAATACATCCACGAGCAGAAAGTAATTCACCGTGACATCAAGCCAGCCAATTTGATTCGCCGGACTCAAGATGCCAGAATGGTACTGATCGATTTTGGCGCTGTCAAAAATCAAGTCAGCCAAGCTGCATTAAATCCATCGGAACAAACAGCATTAACAGCTTATGCCATTGGTACTCCTGGTTTCGCCCCTCCAGAGCAAATGGCAATGCGTCCAGTGTATGCCAGTGATATCTACGCCCTGGGGGTAACCTGTATTTATCTACTGAGTGGTAAAACACCTAAAGATTTAGATTACAATCCCAAAACAGGGGAAATTGTATGGGAGCATTTGGTGCAAGCTAATGATCATCTCAAAAATGTACTGCGAAAAATGTTAGATGTGTCAGTACGCCATCGCTACCAGTCAGCAGAGGAAGTATTAAGAGCTTTAGATATAGAACCCTATTTAGACAGTTTAGCCCAGGGTTTGTTGGTTAAATCCGATCCTAGTCTGAAAGATCCAATACATCCCCATCCAAATAATCCTCAAATTTCACCCCAAAACCCTGCTGGGTCTAATAGTGGAGGAAGTGCAGCACAAGTAGCTGCAGCAATTCGGGCTAGACGAGCCAAGAATGCAGAAGGAGACGGAGTGCGTCATGGACTTTACAAGGGAAAATCCCCAAAATTGGGAAATAACTCTAATCTCGGTTCACAGCGTAAAAATTATCAAAAGCGGAAATTGGATGCCCAAAGTGTACTTACGGCTTATTTAAAAGGAAGACGAGATTTTGCTCTGCACAATTTAAGTTTTCTGAAATTACCGGGTGCTGACTTATCTGAAACAAATTTTCATTCCGCCCAATTCCAAAGTACTAATCTCCAAGGTGCTAATCTCCACAATAGTGACTTTGGTAGAGCTAGTCTGACTAAAGCAAATCTCAGGGATGCTAATGTTAGCAAAGCCTACTTCAACCATGCTAATTTAGAAGGCGCAGACCTGCGTGGCGCAGACCTCAGTGATGCTTACCTCAGCAATGCTAATCTCCGAGGAGCTAATTTGTGTGGTGCTAACCTGACTGGTGCGAGGGTTTCTGATGAGCAGCTGGAGTTAGCGAAAACTAATTGGATGACAATCCGACCTAATGGTAAACGCGGTTTATTATAATTGGAAATAGGAAAGACTGAACTGATATTAGTCCAGTCTGTTATGGGATATTGCCGTATTGACAGGCTGTGTATAAGTTTTATTCTTCTTCTTCTAATTCACTATCTTCTTCTTCTTCATTAGCCTTGGATACTGAATTAGCGGAAACAACAGCACCCATATCTAGCTTTTGACGTACCAATTCCTTGATTTCGGCAGCAAAATCAGGCTTCTCTTCTAAGTGCTTAATAGCGTTATCTCGACCTTGGGAAATGTTATCACCTTTGTAACTGTACCAAGCTCCTTTGCGAACAATTACGCCTGTTTCTTCGGCTAAGTCAACTAAGCAGCCCAAGGTGGAAACTCCTTTACCAAAGATAATGTCAAATTCCGCGACTCTAAAGGGTGGGGCTACTTTATTTTTGGCGACTTTGACTTTAACTCGGTTACCAAATTCATCACTACCTTTTTTTAAGGTTTGAATTCGGCGAATATCCAAGCGGACTGAAGCATAAAATTTTAAGGCGTTACCACCAGTTGTAGTTTCTGGGCTACCGTAGGTAATACCGATTTTTTGCCGCAACTGGTTGATGAAGATGACTGTGCAGCCAGATTTACCTATATTACCAGTAATTTTACGCAGGGCTTGACTCATTAACCTGGCCTGAAGACCAACGTGGATGTCACCCATATCACCTTCAATTTCGGCACGAGGTACTAAGGCGGCTACTGAGTCAATGACGACAATATCAACGGCGGCGGAGCGCACTAGCTGATCCACAATTTCTAAAGCGGATTCTCCTGTATCAGGTTGGGAAACTAACAAGTTTTCAATATCTACACCCAAAGCCGCAGCGTAGGTAGGATCAAGGGCGTGTTCAGCATCAACGAAGGCGGCGACACCACCATTTTTTTGGACTTCTGCGAGGGCGTGTAGGGCTACGGTGGTTTTACCAGAACTTTCTGGCCCATAAATTTCAATTACTCGTCCTTTGGGTAATCCTCCACCCAATGCTAAGTCTAAGGTGAGGGCCCCTGTGGAAATTGTCTCTACTCGCATCCGGGTTGCATCGCCCAGGCGCATGATTGCTCCTTTACCGAAGCTGCGCTCAATCTGGTTGAGTACGATATTTAATGCTTTTTCTTTGCCGGAAGTATCGGTGTTAATCGCCATTAGGAACCTCTAAATATAGGAATTATATGGATGTCTGGAATCTTGGGGTGGGAGTCTGAGTAGAACAGATATACTATCTTAACCAGAATTTTCTAGAATAAAACTTTTAAAACAGAAAAGTGACTAAATCGTAATGCGATCGCAGTCTATTTAGGCTAGCAATACTACATAATTATAGGACAATTTTATAACTCTATAGCTACGCAGATGAAACAGGCATTGATGCTATTATCGGGCGATCGCTGGAATTTAGCTACCTCCACAAAAGCGTAGACTTTCTAGTTTAGACCACAGCAGACTATATTCACTTTTTTAATTGATTGTCAGATGTTCACCAAAATTTGGATAAACAGGTAAGTAGCTAGACTCAGTTGCTTCTAGCATATATTTGCTGTTTTGAAGTCAGTTATAATCCTATGTTATGCGATCGCCTAAAAATCACGACTCACAAAAACCTCGCAGAGTCAGGTGTTCAAATTGTCTTAGGAGTAGCGTCACGCACTTAATTATTTTATGATGGTTCTTCCTTATCAAATTTATAATAACATATTTGAAATTAAATTTCAACCCCTAAATCCTCTTTTAAATGCGACTCATTTTTCTGATTAAGTTATATTTTGAGGTATATTCACTAATTTCAGGATTATGACAGGATTTGAACCTTTATTAGCATCTGCGGTTAGCGGTGTCGCTGTTCCCATTTTCCAATCTCTTTGGGGAACTGGTGGTAAATTTCTGGGAATGTTTGGTAAAAACCTGGATGAAAATACAAAACAACTGATTTTTGGTGCTTCCCACCAATATGGACAGAATTATCAGGAAAGACACGGTATTCTCAAAGTTTTGGGAATGCGTGAACCTGTGAAGCTGGAATCTGTGTATACAGCAGTGCAGTTTTTAAATGATGATGCTATTCGTGGTTTTGAATCTATTGAAAAATTAGAAGAATTATATCGAGAAGGGAAAAGTCGGAAGCTTGATTCTCAGGACTGTCAGAAAGAAGTAGGGATTGAAGTTGCAAATAAAAAACAATATTTGATGGTTTTGGGTGGACCAGGTGCGGGAAAATCTACATTTTTACGAAAAATGGGATTGGAAGCACTCAAAGGTAAAAAAGGAGGATTTCAACATGATTGTATTCCGGTTTTTATTGAATTGAAAAGGTTTGCATCGAGTGAGATTGATATTAAAAAATTTATTATTGAAGAATTTCGTATTTGCGGATTTCCAGTTCCAGAGAAATTTACAGCTAAGGCTTTAGAACAAGGTAAATTACTAATTTTACTAGATGGCTTAGATGAAGTTCCTAGTCAAAACTTAAATGAAACTATTAATCAAATTCAGAACTTTGTTGATCAATATGATCAAAATCGGTTTATAGCTTCCTGTCGGACTGCGGCTTATCGGCATAATTTCCGACGGTTTAGTGATGTGGCTATGGCTGATTTTGATGATGAACAAATTCAGCAGTTTATTAATAATTGGTTTCAGGGAGAAGATGATCAACAGGCGAAAACGGGGGAGAAATGTTGGGAGTTATTGCAAAAGCCAGAAAATGAAGCTGCGAAAGAATTAGCACATACACCTTTATTACTGACTTTTCTGTGTTTAGTATATGACCGTTCTCAGAATTTCCCTAATAATCGCAGTGTGTTATATAAAAAGGCGTTGCGAATTTTATTAGAAGAGTGGGCTGCTGAAAAGCGAATTTTGCGAGATGAAATTTATCAAGGACTGCATACAGAATTAGAAGAGTTATTACTTGCAGAAATTGCTTATAATGGGTTTGCATCTAATCGGCTATTTTTCTCGGAATCAGAAATTGTTGACCAAATAAAAACCTTTTTGTCTGGTAATTTGAATGCACCACAGAATTTAGATGGTGAAGCAGTTTTAAATGCCATTGCGATTCAACAAGGAATTTTAGTAGAACGGGCGGAAGATGTATTTTCATTTTCTCATTTGACGCTACAGGAATATTTAACGGCACAATATATTGATGACTATCACCTAGTTGAAAAATTAGTTACTGAACATTTGATAGATAAACGTTGGAAGGAGGTATTTTTATTAGTTGCGGGAGTAATGCGGGGTGGTACAGATGATTTGTTGTTATTGATGGAAAAGGAAGTACAAAAATATATTAATACCCCAAAATTACAAGCTTTATTAAATTGGGCGGAAGAGGTCACGGTAGGATCTTCAGGTGATTATAAACCAGTTGGAAAACGTGCAGTTGCGATCGCCTACGCCTACGCCTACGCCATCGCCTACGCCAACGCCTACGCCAACGCCAACGCCAACGCCATCGCCAACGCCTACGCCTACGCCTACGCCATCGCCTACGCCATCGCCAACGCCAACGCCTACGCCAACGCCATCGCCTACGCCAACGCCAACGCCTACGCCAACGCCAACGCCAACGCCAACGCCATCGCCAAGATCATTGATTACATAAGTAGCATTGAGAAATTACAAATCTTTAATCAAAAACTCAATTTAACTGTATTACTTGCTCGACTGGAAGCACTAAAAGCTAAAATACCCAACGATAAACAACCAGAAGAAGTACATCTAGCTTTTGCTGAAAAATTGATAGAAACATTACGTAATGGTTTTAATCTCACTCTAGAAATGATTGATTTATCTGAGAAAGAAATCAAAGCTTTAGATAATTATTTATATGTCAATTACCTAATTATCCAATGCAAAGAAGCAGCAGTGCGGGTATCACCGACAACCTGGGAAGCAATAGAAGCGCGGATGTTGTTGGTGGGGAGTAATTAAAATCCAGGGAGTTTCTGTAGAGATGTTGCAACCATAAGATTTTCTGGATGAAATAGCCGATTTGCGCTCTAAAATTAGTGCGATCTTGTAGGGTGCGTTCTCTAGTGCAATTTCTTCTACTCAGACAATAGATTATTGGGAACGCAGATAAATATCTTGGAGTAAAATACTGAGCAGATGACCTAGCATATTACATTTATAAGTAATTTTTTGAAATTAAACACCCGATGCTGAACATTCCGCAATTACTGGCGACAGAATTAGACCTCAAACCCCATCAGATAGACAACGCCTTAGAACTTTTAGCAGAAGGTGCGACGGTTCCCTTTATTGCACGTTACCGCAAAGAGCGCACCGGGGAAATGAATGAAGTCCAACTGCGTGACTTGTTTGAGCGCTACACTTATTTAACAGAATTAGCAGCCAGAAAAGCGGTGATTTTAAATGCGATCGCCGAACAAGGTAAACTAACAGAGGAACTGGAAGCCAAAATTGCATCCTGTCTCCAAAAAACCGAACTCGAAGATTTATATCTCCCCTATCGCCCCAAACGCCGCACCCGCGCCACCATAGCCAGAGAAAAAGGTTTAGAACCCTTAGCAGAGTTCATCAAATCCCTCAATGTTCCTAATTCTGCAACCGCACCACTAGAAGCCGCAGCAGCTAAGTATATTTCCGAAGACCAGGGAGTGAAAACAGCACCAGAAGCCCTCAAAGGTGCTGCTGATATTTTAGCCGAAGAAGTGGCAGAAAAAGCCGAATTGCGGGCATATCTGCGTGACTACTTCCTCGCCGAGGGGGTATTTATCTCTGACATCAAAAAAGATTACCCCGAAGGAACAACCAAATTTGAAATGTACCGTAAATATCAGATGCGGGTAAGAAATATTGCTCCCCATAATCTGCTGGCTTTGTTTCGGGGTGAAGCTGAGGGAATTTTAAACTATGAAGTTGCTTTTGACGAAGATATCGTACTTCAGTATCTGCAATCACGAGAAATTCACACCAAAAATCCCATAATTCGGGAATTTTATCAAGCAATGCTCAAAGATGCATTTAATAGGTTAATGAAAACTTCCATTATCGGCGAGGTGATTTCTCAGAAAAAAACCGATGCTGATATAGAATCAATTAAAACCTTTGAAGCAAATCTGCGAGAGTTACTTTTATCTGCACCGGCGGGAATGAAACCCACCCTAGCCATAGACCCTGGGTTTAGAACTGGGTGTAAAGTTGCGGTACTAGACCAAACCGGACAATTTTTAGAATATCAGGCGGTGTTTCCTCACCAAGCTGCTGAACAACGCGCCAAAGCAGCACAAACTCTCAAAAATCTGCTGACAAAATATCAAATACAGTTAATTGCAATTGGTAATGGTACAGCTTCCCGCGAGACAGATGAATTTGTCGCCGAAGTCTTACAAGGAATCAATCTCCAACCCGTTAAAGTCATGGTAAATGAGTCGGGCGCATCTATATATTCTGCTAGTGAAGTGGCGTTAGGGGAGTTTCCCCATTTAGATATTACCGTGCGGGGTGCGATTAGTATCGGTCGCCGTTTGCAAGATCCTTTAGCGGAACTAGTGAAAATCGATCCGAAATCTATCGGTGTGGGACAATATCAGCATGATGTTGATCAAAAGTTGCTGAAAAAGAAACTAGATGAGACTGTAGAAAGTTGCGTGAATTACGTCGGTGTGGACTTAAACACGGCTTCTAAGGAACTTTTGACCTTTGTTTCCGGAATTACAGCCACAATTGCTAATAATATTGTCGCCTATCGCAACGAACATGGAATATTTAAGAATCGCCGACAACTGTTAAAGGTGGCGAAATTGGGACCCAAGGCTTTTGAACAAGCTGCGGGTTTTCTGCGAATTCGGGACGGTGAACACCCTTTAGATAATACAGCAGTCCATCCAGAAAGTTATGCTCTCGTCCAGGCGATCGCATCTGATTTAGATGTATCCTTAAATCAGGTAACAGAAATAGCCGCCAAACTCAAAAAAACCAACCTCAAAAAATACGTCACCGATAGCATAGGCGAACCCACACTGCGGGACATTATCAGCGAACTCGACAAACCCGGAAGAGACCCCCGTGCAGAATTTAAATACGCCACATTTAGAGCAGGAATCACAGAAATTTCCGACTTACAGGTAGGAATGGAACTAGAGGGAATTGTTACCAACGTTGCTAACTTTGGTGCTTTCGTCGATATTGGTGTACATCAAGATGGTTTAGTGCATATTTCCCAACTAGCCGACAAATTCGTAGAAGATACCCAGAAAATCGTCAAAGTGGGACAAGTTGTCAAAGTCCGAGTCTTAGAAGTGAACGAAAAATTGAAACGTATTAGTTTATCCATGAAAGCCGTCAAACAATAATCTCATCAAAACAAGATTTAATCAAAAATCTAACTCCCCTCCTCGCTTGCGGAGAGAAGTCACAAGGAGGGTTTCCCTCCGGGTGAACTTTTCCTTCGGAAACGCCAAGGGCGAACGGGGGAGGGGTTGGGGGTGGGGTCTGTTAATACAAAAGAAAAGAGAATTTCCCAAATTGTGTGTACACCCTAGCCTTTTGGGGGAGAGGTTTAGAAAGGGTTTTTTCCAAAGATGTTGAACTGATAATCATCCCAATGGTAGACGCAGAATCTATCTTACATGAGATGTAAAACCCCATGAATTATTAAATAATAGAATCAAGACACGTATTTTGAGGTAAACATAATGTGGGCAACATTTTTAGGCGCTATAGCTACAGCATTGAGCTTGTTAATTGTGGATTTAGTTGTACCAGGAGTTAACATTGCTAATTTTCCCGCAGCCATGATTGCGGCTGTAGTAATTGGCTTGATTAACGGTTCAGTTAAACCAGTGCTTTCGGCTCTTTCTTTACCGCTTAACTTACTCACATTAGGAGCATTTTCCCTAGTAGTTAACGGTTTGTGTTTCTGGTTAGCAGCAGTAATAGTTCCTGGATTCGCAGTTCGCGGATTGATAGCATTTCTCTTAGGTCCAGTAATTCTCTCTTTTGCTAGCACCTTCATTAACAATTATTTTGCCGAAAGAAATCCGGCTTTAAGCAGCAGTGATGTAAATAACTAAAGCCAATTACCTTCTCGATAAACGATGAGTAAAATCTCACAAAAACGTAATTAAACAACATCACCAAATCATGAAAATTTTCCGTTTCCTTTTAGGTTTATTATTGCCCCCTGTAGGTGTTTTTCTTACAGTAGGTGTTGGACCCACATTACTGATTAATATCTTACTCACACTATTAGGGTGGCTTCCCGGTAGTATCCATGCAGTTTGGGTAATTGCTAAACACGAAGAACAAACAAATGCAGAACGAGGTAGTTATTAAAAGCGGCTATACAGGAGAACCGTTTAGCATTTCCAAGTTGTTAATTTTTCCTGAGTCCGCCTAAGCGGACTTTGTTTTTATAGCCGCCATTTCTAACACAGAGGAATAGGTTTAAATAAAAAATAAACCTACTTCTTCATAACTTCCTCATGTTGATCAACAGTTTCCTTCTCTTTGAACATATCAGCCGTTGATAGCAGCAACTCTCGTAAAGTCTGTTTAATTTGACGCTCCTTTTTAGCCAGAGCCGAACCAGCCTCACTTAATTTATCCTCTAGTTGCGATCGCTTCTCGTCTACTTGACTAACTAGAGCTTCAGCTTGGGGGCGAGTTTGATCATACCACTCTTTAGCCTCATCAATATAATCTTTAACTTCACCATCCCGTCCGCCATAACGCGCCGCAAAATTCGCTCTCACAATAGAAATTTGCGCTTGTAATTGAGCGTAACGTTTCTTTAATAAAGAGACTTCTTCACTATCCCGAATAGTATGGATAGCAGCAGCAATGGCATTTTTAGTATCATCAGTTTTGTCCTTACCAGTTTCTTCAATCTCTGCTAAAATACCATTAACCTCTTGCTGAATTTCTTCCTCCTCACTATCCAGTTGAGCTTGCAGCTTTTTCACTTCTGCCTGAGTTTTCACCATAGCATCGCGTCGTTTATTATTCACACCTTCCAGCGCCCCTTCAATAGAAGCCGTCACCTCCTCTCGGATTTCCATACCCTTATCTTGACAATTTTCAATCACAGCAGAAACTGCATCCTTTACCAGAAGCCGAATATCATTAGAACCAGCCTTAAATTCCGAACCTAGCTGAGAAACAGCAGACTTCACAATTTCTCGAATGCGCTCAGTTCTTAAATTTCCAGTTTCCTTAACCTGCTGCAAATCAGTTTGAATTTGTTCCTTAATATTATTCGGCATTTTAACCCTTCCTATTTAGCGAATGCAATAACATCAGAACTTACGCAAAAACTCTCTCAAATTCTAATTCCTCTGTGTCCTCTGCGTCTGGAGTGGTTAGTTATTCCGTAATTTTTGCGTAAGTCCTAAAAAATTTGGACATATCGTCCTACATACACATTATGAGCAAGAATTTAAAGAATAAACACCTCCTTTAGATAGAAAAGCCAGATAATTCAGAATTGAATTTAGACGATATCCAAAAGCATTTACCTTGTTATTTTATATAATTCTTCCAAGAGAAAACCTAACGCCAACATAGTTATTTCTTATTCAATTATTGTCAGATTTATGAGATAATCACCAGTGATAACTAGTAAACGAGATAAATTATGTGGCGGGTGAATGTTACTTGTTCTGGTGATGCGTGGAAACAACACGGCGCAAACTTTAAAACCATGCCAGACAAATATCAAGGCGAGTGTATTTCCTCCAAAAAAATGCCAGATGGCACGAGAATCATGGGATATAAAATAGAAGATGTCAGCGATGCCGAAGCATTTCAGGAAGAATGTGTAAACTTAACCGGATTTACCGCCGACTTTGAATCCTTATAAATACAAACCCTCAGCCAACCAAGAAATCTTGGTTTTAATCAACTCATTACAGTGTCTAGCATCTACAATATGTAAGCACACAAAATTACAGTCCTCTAGGAGAATTTTTGGTGGATTCCCGATATAACCCAGCAGACATTGAGGAAAAATGGCAACAAACATGGGCAGAACTTGGCCTAGACAAAACACCTGCAAATAGTCACAAGCCAAAATTCTACGCTCTTTCCATGTTCCCCTATCCATCGGGCAGCCTACACATGGGTCATGTCCGTAATTACACAATTACCGACGTGATTGCACGCCTCAAGCGAATGCAAGGATATAGGGTACTGCACCCAATGGGTTGGGATGCCTTTGGTTTACCAGCAGAAAACGCCGCCATTGATAGAGGAGTTCCTCCGGCTAAGTGGACTTATCAAAACATTGCCCAAATGCGGCAACAATTACAGTGTCTCGGTTTATCCATTGACTGGGACAGCGAAGTTGCTACCTGTTCCCCAGATTATTACAGATGGACACAATGGATTTTCTTGCAGTTCTGGCAAGCCGGGTTAGCTTATCAAAAAGAAGCCGCAGTTAACTGGGACCCCGTTGACCAAACTGTGGTAGCCAACGAACAAGTTGATAACGAAGGACGTTCTTGGCGCAGTGGGGCAAAAGTTGAGCGGAAACTATTACGGCAGTGGTTTTTAAAGATTACCGACTACGCCGAAGAATTGCTGAATGACTTAGACAAATTAACAGGTTGGCCGGAACGGGTCAAGTTAATGCAAGCTAATTGGATTGGTAAATCCACAGGCGCTTATTTAGAATTTCCTGTGGTGGGGATGGATGAAAAAATCGCTGTCTACACCACACGCCCAGATACAGTTTATGGTGTCAGCTATCTGGTATTAGCACCAGAACATCCTTTAACCCAGGTTGTCACCACCCCAGCCCAAAAAACAGATGTAGAAGCTTTTATTCAAGAAGTTTCTCAGCAAAGCGAGTTAGAACGTACCGCCGAAGACAAACCCAAACGGGGTATCCCCACCGGTGGTAAAGCCATCAACCCCTTTACTGGCGAAGAAGTACCCATCTGGATTGCCGATTATGTACTGTATGAGTATGGTACGGGTGCAGTAATGGGTGTACCTGCCCATGATGTGCGAGATTTTAAATTTGCCCGTGTTTATGATTTACCCATTCAGTTTGTCATTGCTTCCCCCGATGATGTGACAGATTTTGACCTAACGCCAACATCAGCAACAGATGAAGTTACAAAACTGATTGAAATTGAATATCACGAGGCATATACTGAACCAGGAATTTTAATTAATTCTGGGTCTTTTACTGGCATGAGTTCCACAGATGCCAAAGCCGCAATCATTAAATATGCCGAATCACAAAACTTTGGGAAACTGCGCGTCCAATATCGCTTGCGGGATTGGTTAATTTCTCGACAACGTTATTGGGGCGCACCCATACCAGTAATTCACTGTCCTAATTGTGGCATAGTGCCTGTGCCAGATGAAGATTTACCAGTTAAGTTACCCGAAGAAGTGGAATTGAGCGGTAGGGGTGGTTCACCTTTGACTCAGTTAGAAAGCTGGGTAAATGTCCCTTGTCCCACTTGCGGCACTCCCGCCCGGCGCGAAACGGATACAATGGATACCTTTATTGATTCCTCCTGGTATTTCTTGCGCTATCCTGATGCCCAAAACGAACAACAAGTTTTTGACCCCGCCAAAACTAATGACTGGATGCCAGTAGACCAGTATGTAGGTGGCATTGAACACGCCATTTTACACCTGTTGTATTCCCGTTTCTTTACTAAGGTACTGCGGGACAGAGGCTTATTGAACTTTGATGAACCCTTTCAACGCCTGTTAACTCAAGGCATGGTACAGGGTGTCACTTACATGAATCCTAATAAGGGTGGTAAAGATAAATGGGTTCCCTCTCATTTAGTCAACGCATCTGACCCCCGCGACCCCCAGACAGGTGAACCATTGCAACGCCTCTATGCCACCATGTCTAAATCTAAGGGCAATGGTGTAGCACCAGAAGATGTAATTAGTAAGTATGGTGTAGACACGGCGCGGATGTTCATTTTGTTTAAAGCACCCCCAGAAAAAGACCTGGAATGGGATGAAGCCGATGTGGAAGGGCAATTTCGCTTTTTAAATCGGGTCTGGCGTTTGGTGACAGATTATGCTGCGGCTGGCGTATCACGTAAAAAAGCCCAACTCTCTGATTTAAGTAAACCAGAAAAGGAATTACGGCGGGCAATTCACACGGCTATTCAAGCTGTGACAGAGGATTTAGAAGATGAATATCAATTCAATACAGCTGTTTCCGAATTGATGAAGTTAAGTAATGCTCTCAATGATGCCGACTGCAACAATTCGCCAATTTATGCTGAAGGTATTCAAACTTTAGTGATCATGCTAGCGCCTTTTGCCCCACACATTGCTGATGAATTGTGGCAGTTATTGGGTAATAATAATTCTATCCACACTGAAACATGGCCGTCTTTTGCTCCAGATGCTTTGGTGACTGATGAAATTACTTTGGTAATTCAGATTAATGGCAAAAAACGTGCCGATATTGAAGTTCCTGCACAGGCTGATAAAGCTGAGTTGGAGAAGTACGCTCGTGAATCTGAATTAGTTCAGCGCTACATTGAAGGTAAAGAGATTAAAAAGGTGATTGTGGTTCCTGGTAGGTTAGTAAATTTTGTAGTGGTTTAAACGTTAGAAGCAAATTTAACTTAGGGTGTGTTATGCCGTATGCTAACGCACCTTAAATTTTAGGTGTTATGGGGTAGGAAGGAAATAGGAATTTTACTGATATAGGAAACGGTTGTTTCTTGGTGATAAAATCTGGAAATATCTCAAAAATGATGAAGTATGAAGGTTCCAGAGCCAAAGAATCCGGCGCGAAAGATAGCCAGTAAGAACCATAATACTTATCTTGCTGAAGGAATTGCACCGCACAAAGCTACTAAGTCTGTTCCATCTTCACTATTACAGAGTTTTTCTGAAGAGTTAAAGTATCATCTCTCTGTTAAACAAAAAGTTTTAGAAACACAATTATTTAAAGTTTTAGGTAATCCGTTTTATGCTGATAATGGATTTATTCTTTATCATGGTGATACAATAGATTTTTTAAATAAACTTACTTTAACAAATATCAATATTGATTTAACTGTTACTTCTCCACCCTACAACATTGGTAAAGAATATGAAACACCAATGTCTGTAGATGAGTATATTACCAGTTGTTCTCAATGGATGTCTCAAATCTATAAAATTACCCAAGCTAATGGGGCATTTTGGTTAAATGTGGGACATTTTCAAGTTCCCGACCAAGGTTTATGTGTACCCATACCTTATTTATTATGGGATAAGTCACCGTTTTATTTACTCCAAGAGGTGGTATGGCAATATGGCGCTGGTGTCTCGACAAAATATCGTCTCAGTCCACGTAATGAAAAATGGCTTTTTTATGTTAAAGATGCACAGAATTATACTTTTAATTTAGATGATATTCGTGATGCAAATGTGAAATATCCTCATCAGAAAAGGCATGGTAAATACAGATGTAATCCTCTGGGGAAAAATCCTTCTGATGTTTGGGAATTTCCTAAAATTACTACGGGTAAAAAACGTAGTTCAAAAGAACGCACAGGACATCCAGCACAGTTTCCTTTAGGGGTTGTGGAGAGGGTTGTGAAAGCCTGTTCAAATCAGTTGGAGGTAGTGCTTGATCCTTTTGCTGGTTCTGGTTCTACTGGGATTGCAGCAGTAGGGTTAGGACGGATATTTTTAGGTTTTGAAATTAGGTCTGATTACTGTGAAATGGCGGTGGAGAGATTTAAGGCTTTTCAGGTGGAAAGGGAGGTTTTTTCTGGACGGAAATAAGTATATAAATCATCTTGTTTGCGACAATAATTCATCGGGTAAAGCAATCATCGGCATGATCGGGGAATGATTTACTATTATAGGATAGCAAAAGGAGGGATATATCTTTTGCTACCTAACGTTTCATCTCCCGGACGTAAACCACTGCGGTAATTTAACAGATAATCTTACTGTTTTATGTGTTCCAGTGCAGCGCGGTGTTAGCAGTCATTGTGTAGGGGTTTAATGTATTGAAGTAATGAAGTCCTACCTTGAATGTATAAAACGCGGACTTCCATTACTACACCGTTGCAGTCTTCTAGCTCAAAAGGAACATTAATACTAAATGTAACTGGCTGTTGCTTACCACCATCAATTGCAATATTATCTGCATAAAGGTAAGTACGATTTATTGTATCAAGAATGGGGTTCAATCTTCCTGCAAGACCGTTTATATAACAAGTGTCTTTACAGATAACTGAACCTATTCGTTCTACTGCAAACAAGTCAATTATAATATCCTCATGAGGGTCCCAAGACTCTATAACGACACCAGAATATACTGAGTGCGCGACAAGAAGTTTGTACAGTCTACGGGTGGGAATAATTAAATTTGCAATGCCTTCTTGATCAGTTGATGCAGACTTAATGGTGCTATTATCAGCAATTGCTATTACGCTGGCAGAGGAGACTGGCTCACCATCAGTTGACCTGACAATTACTTTTGAGTTGATCGGATCAACCCGTGGAACAGTTGATGTTGAGTAAAGCGACTTACGAATTAACTCAGATGGGACAGTTCTTCCACTGTAAACGAGTTTTTTTAGAATTACTTCTCCAAATTTATTCGGACTTCGATTAGCAAGAGAAATGTAAGCTATTGTGGGTAGAATGCCAGGAATCTGAGTATTATCAAATCGAGCAGGTAATATGTACTCTTGGTTCTCTTGAAACGCTCGTGCTTGCATCGCTTGACGTTCAAGATTTGTCCACAACTTCTGACTGTAATGCTCGGAAATAAAAATAATAGTAAACAGAGCTTTATCTTTATAAATTTCTGTCAAGTAATCATAAAGGTTTTTACCCCAGAGATTTACTTCTTCAAACAAATCGTAAAAAACTTTGACACCCGAATCTCTTAAAAAGTTCGCCACCTGATCGACGTAGGGACGATCCTCTCCTGCAAATGACAACGCAATATCAAATTCAGCATCTTTGCTCATGAAACAAGATTTCCTATAAATAAAGCTCAGAGAGTTTAAATTCATGGAAATTGTAACCTAATTCAAACATTGTCGCTCTACCTTATCTATGATGAGTAGGCAATGTCTAACAAAAAGCCACTGCGCGTCTTTATCAATTATCTATTTCGTTTTCGGTGGTTTCGGGTTCAAACTGCACTTGTCTGTACAAACCCGCGATCGCTATTTCTACATCTGAAATTTAAGGTTTGAATATTAAAAATACTCCCGCAGCAATCATTACACAGCCAGCAGCAATATTTAGGCCTTTTGTTGTTTTATTATTAAACAGCAATCTGGCTCTATCTGCCATGAATGCATAGATAAGTTTTACACCGCCTACTGCTACTGTGGCGATCGCAATAATCACGCCGGTATCAAGATAAGATATGCTAGAAATATCAAGGAAAGCGGGGAAAAAACCCAGGTAAAATAAGGTGGCTTTTTGGTCGGCTAAGGTGATAGATAAACCAGTCAGAAAACTGGAGAGAAGAGAGGATTTAACTACTTCTTGCGTCTGCAAATCTTTTGATTGTGACCTACATAGTCCTATTCCTAAAAATATCAGATAAGCTCCACCAAGATATTTAATCAGGAAAAATAGGCTCCCCATTGTTTCCGCCAGCAGTGACAAACCCCAAATGGCGATGATGATGAAAATGATGTCACCAAGTACTATTCCTATGGTTGTGAACACACCATGAATAAATCCAGATGTGGCTGATCTGGTGCAGACAGCCAATACACTCACACTGGGAATTGAAGCTAGAACAACCATTGCAGTGAATAAGGCAACGATGGTGCTAAATGTCATAACTATAGAATAGTGAAAATAGGGCGATCGCCTCAGCAGAATATTCACTAATAATTTACCACCTTCGCCGAAAATTCAAGCAATGGTGGAATACCTCCGCACCCCAGTTATTGAAGAATCGATGCTTTTTTGATTTCTGTAACCATTCCCACAACCCTTCTTTACCAGGAAGAGGGAGAGATAATGAGTTGCCTAAAAATTCATATATTATTATTTGTCAAGTCCTCTTGACGTTTTGTAACAATATTGTTATATTAGTTTACATAAAGTAAAAAACCACAAGAAAAACTATGTATACCACCATCGACGAAACTGGAGTTTTAAATAATTACGCTAGTGAACCGCAGATGTATTACGCTAGCTACCCCAACCAAGAGCAGCAACGTAAATATACGATGCAAGCTGCATTCGCTACATTAATTGTCACCACTATCATTTTGGTGGCGTTGAGCGTTAGCTAATTTTTATAAATTTCGGTATCAGTGTTTCTCATCGTCATTTGGACTTCTCCTTTTAACCTCGGTTAGTTTCGCCGGGGTTTTTTAATGACTATCTTCCTAGCATTTTATCTCGCAGATGTTTAATGCGATACCTAAAATGTATCTTAGGTGAGTACTACTACTACAAATCTTCCTCAGTAATTCCAGCATCCTTCAAAATGCTTTTTAAAGTTCCTTTCGGCAAATCACGATTACTATGAACCGGGATAGAAAGAATAACTTCAATATCCTTTTTTGCATAAATGTGATGGCTACCAGTAATTCGTTTTAGCTCCCAGCCGTATCGTTCCACCACCTTGCACAGTTCCTTACCTGAAAGAGCTTTCATAGTGATAGCTCAACCAATTCCTTTTCTGGTTCACTGGACTCTCGCTCAGTAGCAACATCTAACCAACCTTGAACAGCATCTTGAAGCATTTCCAGTAGATGTTCGTAGCTGTCTCCCCAAGTGTGACAACCAGGTAAAGCAGGTACAGAACCACACCAAACACCATCTTCCTGCCAAATCAATGCTTTGATTTTCATAACCGATGCTCAAAATATTGTCATGACTACATTTTAGTAGATTTGACAATTTTAAAATAGTGAAAACACTTTTATTACTACCTTGAGCAAATACTACCGTCCTAGCATTTTATCTCGCAGATGTTTAATGCGATCGCGCAATTTTCCCGCCTCTTCAAATTCCAGGTTTTTCGCTGCTGCTTTCATCTGTGCTTCTAACTTCCCAATCAACTGGGGAATTTCTTCTAAAGGTAACTCATCTATATGTTCATCAACCACTTTTAAATCAGTGGCATTTAAGCGCCGAGAAGTATCTAAAAAAGATAAAATAGCATTACTGGATTTCTTCACAATTGGTTGGGGTGTAATCCCATAGGTGCGATTATAAGCCATCTGAATTCCCCGTCTTCTGTCGGTTTCATCAATAGCTTTAATCATGCTCCCTGTCATATTATCAGCATACATAATTGCTTGCCCCCGGATGTGCCGCGCGGCTCTCCCAATAGTTTGAATTAAAGAACGCTCGGCTCGTAAAAAGCCTTCTTTATCTGCATCCATAATTACTACTAAAGAAACTTCCGGCAAATCCAAGCCTTCCCGGAGCAAGTTCACCCCCACTAAAACATCAAATTTTCCCCCACGCAAATCCTGTAAAATCTCGATGCGTTCAATAGAATTTATCTCGGAATGCAAATAACGAACTTTAATACTATGGTCTTGCAGATACTCAGTCAAATCTTCCGCCATCCGCTTCGTTAATGTGGTAATTAAAACTCGTTCTTGGCGGTCAACTCTATCTTTAATTTCTCCTAATAAATCATCAATTTGTCCTTCTGTGGGACGCACAGAAATTTCCGGGTCAATAACTCCCGTCGGTCTAATTATTTGCTCGGCAATATGACCTTCTGATATTTCTAATTCCCAACTTCCTGGGGTTGCAGAAACGAAAATACATTGATTGACTTTTTCCCAAAATTCTGTGGCTTGTAATGGACGATTATCCGCAGCACTAGGAAGACGAAACCCATGATCAATTAAAACTTTTTTTCTGGCTTGGTCGCCGTTATACATCCCCCGAATTTGTGGGACTGTGACGTGAGATTCATCTATTACTAATAGCCAATCTTTAGGAAAATAATCAATTAAACATTCTGGAGGTGCGCCGGCTTCTCTTCCTGCTAAGTGGCGGGAATAATTCTCTACGCCGTTACAATAACCAACTTCACGCAACATTTCTAAGTCGTAACGTGTGCGTTGATCTATGCGTTGTGCTTCTAATAATTTTCCGCCTTGTTCTAGTGCGGCTGTTTGCTGTTTTAATTCGCCGGAAATTTGATCACAAGCTACTTCTAACCGTTCCTGTGGGGTGACAAAGTGGCGTGCTGGGTAGATATTGACGGCTTCTAAACTGCGGATAATTTCCCCTGTTACTGGGTCAATATATCTAATTGCGTCGATTTCGTCGCCGAAAAATTCTACACGGATGATTCGGTCTTCGTAAGCGGGACCAATTTCTAAAACATCACCCCGGACGCGAAAACGTCCCCGACCCATTTCTATGTCGTTGCGGTTATACTGTACTGATGCTAAGTCTCGTAATATTTGGCGTTGGTTGACTTCCATGCCGATTTGCAAAGGTATGGCGGCTTTGAGATATTCTGAGGGCATCCCTAAACCGTAGATGCAGCTAATGGAAGCCACTACAATCACGTCGCGGCGTTCAAAGAGCGATCGCGTGGCGGAATGCCGTAACATATCTATTTCATCATTAATCGAGGCGGTTTTTTCAATATAAGTATCACTAACGGGAATATAAGCTTCTGGCTGATAGTAATCGTAGTAGCTGACAAAATATTCCACTGCATTGTGAGGAAAGAAATCCCGCAATTCGTTACACAATTGGGCTGCCAAAGTTTTATTATGGGCTAAGACTAAGGTAGGCTTACCCACTTTTTCAATGACGGCGGCGATGGAAAATGTTTTACCTGTACCAGTTGCACCTAGTAAAGTTTGGTAACGGTTACCAGCTTGGAGGCTGTTTGTTAGTTGCGCGATCGCCTGTGGTTGATCACCTGTAGGAATAAAGGGAGCTTGAAGACAAAATTTTGTCATATATTTTTGTGGAATATACGTCATTTTATGGTAATGATACTGTTTAGGAGCGGCTGAATTTGGATAATTAAGCTAACTACATAGCAATATTTTTTTACAAAAGTTTACAATTTAAATTTACTTATGTATAAGTTTTAAATATACTTATATATTTACAAGCTTTTTTAAGGGTACACTTTTTATGTATGGGGAAAAAATCATTTTTCCTTAATTATTGTAAAATTCAGTTAATAAACTAGAGGTATTGCTTTATCAGTATTAGCAGCACTGGCGAAGAAATAGAGCCTCAACAACAGGATATCAAGCTGAAGGGAGAAAATACAGTGGAAGTGGAAAATAAACAGGATAATAGTTTGAATACAGATAAAACGGAAAAAAGCTCTGATCTCCCGGTGAAAAAAGACGAAAGTAAACTAGCCGTTGCGGGAATGCGTCCCATTGGTAGCAGTGATCTACAAATTGCTGGAACAGTCCAAATTTCTGGAATCCGTCCGATTGGTATTAGTACTTTCACAGTAGCTGATACTGTTAATATTATGGGAATCCGCCCCATCGGTGAGCATACATTTGAAATTGTTGACACTATGAACCTATCTGGTATTCGCCCCATTGGTGCAAGTACATTAGCAATTTCTGATAGCTATGCCTCATTTGGTAATCGTCCCACAGCGCCTAATATTACTGATGAATCAGAAATATTAATGGGTTTTATAGATTAATATTCATATTAATCTCTATAAATGCAAACACCTAGTTATATAACATAACTGGGTTTTTTTTATCAAAATAAATATTTCTACTAGTGTGTCAATCAGTCTTTTTATATAGATAGCTATGTACCTTACGGCAGAAGATATCAATAGCATATTTAACTTATATTATAGGGGTAATCACAGATGATTGTTCTAGTTAGTTAACAACTTTAAGATCAATTATCAACCTAAATAAATAGGAGTATAACATGAGCATAGAAGATCGCGCCAAAGCTACCGCTAAAAACCTTGAAGGTAAAGCTCAAGAAGCATTAGGAAAAGTTACAGGAGATCCAGAAGATCAAGCTGAAGGTAAAGCAAAACAAGCTGAAAGCCAAGTCCGTCATGGCGTAGAAAATGTCAAAGAAAATGTCAAAGAAAAGCTAGATTAGAAATCTGCTTCTTGGCAAAATCTCAAGTTAGATAATTGGGTTAGATATAATTATGCCAAGGTAATAACTCTACAAAAGCCTTGGCGAGACCCTTTTTTCCAATGATCAAGATAATCTAGAGGTGATGATCGCCTCTCCCTCTCTAATTTGTGTATTTGACCGAAAATAATGGGATACAAGCCCCGTCACTTCGACAAGCTCAGTGCATCGCGTTCTAGGACGGCTTTATGTTAAAATTTGGGCATAGTCGCCATAGGGCATTGGGAGACTTTAAACGGACATGGAGGGACGATAAGACCACTTGTGGCGTGTTCCAGCGAAGTGTCAAGGAATCCTCGCTTCTTTAGGACGAGGAGGTATGTCAATTAAGCGACAACACCTATATTCGTTATTTATATGATATTCTGAAATTATTAGGTCATTCTTAATATTTCTCAGAATTAAGGAGTTAAATCGTGAAATTAACTGTCACAGGATTCCTGTTTCTTGGTGTTGTCATTCTGGCATCTGTACCAGCAATTGCGGAAAATCAAGTTAATTCCTTTTCTGGTAGAGTTCAGCGAGTTTGGGAAGATGGATTTCGCTTAAACACCAGTGGTCGTTCCATCACAGTTGATACTTATGATATCTGTGGAGATAATACTACCCGGTATATATCGGCTGGTGATCAACTAGTTGTAACCGGCGAATTTGATCTAGGCGAATTTGATGCTTTCTCGGTTACTAAAGCTAATGGTCAAAGTGTTTGCCAGTAATTCAAACTACAATTCATGTTATCAAATAGTGCATTAGTTGAAAGGTGAGAAACCGTCGATAAATGTCGATGATATGGACTTTGGCTGATGCCACTAATTTTAGATAAAATAATAAAACCTCCCCAATTAAGTTCGGGAGGTTTTCAAGGTACTTATTTTTATTTAGATGGCGAAATAGTTATACCTTAGCCAATTCTGGTGCGGGGCGCTTGCTGTTACGAATAGATGACACAGCTTCAGCGTAATCTGGGGCTTTAAATACAGCTGAACCAGCCACGATCGCATTTGCGCCAGCTTCCAAAACTTGCCAAGTATTATTAGCCTTGAGTCCCCCATCCACTTCAATCCAGGGGTCTAAACCACGTTCATCACACATTTGGCGCAATTGACGGATTTTAGGTAATACACCGGGGATAAAGCTTTGACCGCCAAAGCCGGGGTTAACGCTCATAATCAGGATTAAATCGCACAGGTCTAGAACGTGTTCAATGAGTGCTAAAGGTGTACCGGGGTTAAGGACAACACCAGCTTGCTTTCCTAGTTCTTTGATTTGTCCTAAAGTCCGATGCAGGTGGGGTGAAGCATTGTGTTCGCAATGTACGGAAATAATATCAGCACCTGCTTTAGCAAAATCTTCTACATATTTTTCTGGTTCCACAATCATCAAGTGGACATCCAGTGGTTTGGTTGTCACCGGGCGAATCGCCTCCACAATCAGAGGACCAATTGTAATGTTAGGTACGAAACGACCATCCATTACATCAACATGAATCCAGTCGGCTCCAGCCGCATCTACAGCCCGGATTTCATCACCTAGACGACTAAAATCGGCTGATAGGATGGATGGAGAGATCACAATTGGTTTTTGAGTTGGTTTTTGGGTCATGGTTAGTGGGTTTTAAAGCGTTTTCGTCTGTAAGCATTGTAACAAAACTTGAGCAAGTTCTGATAATTTTGATCCCATCCTATTTAGGATAGAAAATAATTGATCTTCTCTAGGGAAGCCAAAAAAATATTCTTGCGAAACAATGAGTAGTAACAAGTAATAACTAAGAACTAAACAATGGGTAAAAAACTCAGCTGGATCATTTGGGGATTAGGTGCTTCTTGTTTAACTGCGCCTGTACTTGCTTCAGCTTTAGAAAGTTCTCTGAGTGCTAAGGGTATCGATGCTCTGAGGCTACACCAACCTCCTTATAATTTACTTGGTCGTAAAATTGCCATTGGTCAGGTGGAAATTGGTCGTCCGGGAATGTTTGGTTGGGATAAGGCTGTGTCTGAAAATAGTCCCATCTCATTAGCAGGTGTGTTTATGCGCGATGGCCCAGCTAAATCTAATGCTGGTGTTGACTCCCACGCTTACAATGTTGCTGGGGTGATGGTTAGTCAAGATAAAGGTTTACCGGGAGTTGCGCCCCAGGCGCGGTTATATTCGTCTGCTGTGGGTTCTACAAAAAACATGGGACAGCCAGAGGAGTGTTTAACTGCACAACATATAGCTTTACAAAATGGTAATGATGTGCGTGCAATTAATTTTAGCTTTGGTGAACCTCTCAGTCGTGATTCCCGCCCTAATCCGGTTTTAGATGGTAATGCTTTACTAACTTTATGTCTGGACTGGTCGAGTCGCGTTCATGATGTTTTGTATGCGATCGCCGGTAATCAAGGTAGAGGAGGTATTCCCATTCCTACAGACAATTATAACGGCATCAACGTGGCTTTTTCATCCCGGCGAGGAGGTATCTTTAATAAAGTTGATGTTTCCAATCTGGCGGCGAGTAATGAAGGGGCTACGGCGCGGTTAGCTGGTAAGGAGTTTAACATTGATGGTCGTCGTTCTATCGGCTTGGTAGCACCGGGAAGTAACATTGCTATGCTCAACCCAGATGGTAAGTTGAATAAGGTGACAGGGACAAGTTTTGCTGCGCCTCATCTGACTGGTACTGTGGCATTATTACAGGAATTTGGTGACCGACAGCTAGAGGAAAAACGATTTTATTGGACTACTGATGGTCGCCGTCATCAAGTGATGAAGGCTGTATTGTTAAATTCCGCAGATAAACTCAAAGACCAAGGTGATGGCTTGTCTCTGCGGATGACTCGGACGCTGATTAATAAACAAAATCAAGACTGGTTGGAATCTGATGCTTATCAAGACCCGAAAATTCCTCTGGATGCTCAAATGGGAACGGGTCATTTAAATAGTTTTCGGGCTTATCAACAATTTAGGGCTGGTCAATGGCCAGCATCAAAGGCTGTAGCTGATGTTGGTTGGGATTATGGCAGTGTGAATGTGGGATCTACGGTTGATTATGTGTTGGCGAAACCTTTAAAAAAAGGAAGTTTTGCTAATATTACTTTGACTTGGAGTCGTTTAGTGGAGCTAAATGATACTAATAAAAATCAGCGCTATGATCTGGATGAAACTTTTAGCGATCGCGGCTTGAACAACCTCGATTTATACTTAGTTAAGGCAGACACTCAAAATTCAGATGCTGGCGTTCTTTGTTCCTCAGTCAGTGAAGTTGATAGCGTCGAACATATTTTCTGCCCCGTTCCTGCTACTGGTAATTATAAAATCCGTGTGCAGTTTCGTGAACAGATCAACGAAGCGACTCAATCCTATGGTTTAGCTTGGTGGACTGTTGCTAAATCTACCTCAAATTAAAACAGGAGCTATTGGGATGGGCTACTAGCCCTCCCACAACCGCAATATTGCCTGTTATCAAGACTATTTGACTAAAAAACTAGAGTTCTGATGACTACTAAGTATAAAGCATTATTTATCACTAATGTCAACTAATAAACTATCATCAATAAAATGTTCGATTTTATCCTAGAGGATGTAATATTGATCTAGTGCAAGGAGTGCTATCACTTCACTCAATGTTTGTCACAAGTAATTCTGGTAATGCTTCCCTGAAAGCAGTAGTGCAGTTTTATCCTTTGACATCAAACAAGTGAAATGGTATCAGCTTTTACAAAAGAGTACTTGAGTAACCTAAATTCTCAAGTGCTTTTTTGTGTATAAAAAAATAGTAAAAACTTTAGTTGCAGTTTTTAAGTTAGCCTTTGTATTCAGTGTTTTGACTGAAAGGGAGTAGGGAATAGGGTTGAAACTCACTAATTTTATTAAATCAGTCTATTTAAACTAGGTTAAAAATTATGGGTGGTAAATTAATTGTATTTGAAGGGGTGGAAGGCTGCGGCAAAACTAGCCAAATGCAGCTTTGTAGTCAATGGTTGCAAAATTTAGGTATTTCTGTGGTTGAGACTCGTGAACCAGGAGGAACAGAGTTAGGCTTACATTTGCGCCGTCTTTTATTAGAAAAGGTCGAAAATGAACCAATTGCTGAGGTGACAGAATTATTATTGTATGCTGCTGACCGGGCGCACCACGTAGAACAAGAACTGAAACCACATTTAGCCGCCGGAAAATATATATTGTGCGATCGCTACACCGATTCTACCACCGCTTACCAAGGTTACGGCCGAGGTTTGAACATGAGTTTAATTAATCAACTCAACCATATTGCCACATCTGGGTTAGAAAGTGACTTAACTATCTGGCTAGATGTGGATGTGGAAGTGGGACTAGCCAGAAAAAAGGGAGACGAATTTGACCGCATTGAACAGGAAACAATGGCTTTTCATCATCGTGTTCAGCAAGGATACGCAGAGTTAGCCGCATCTTATCCCCATCGGATTGTACGAGTAGATGGTAATTTCAGTCCAGCAGCAGTGCAACAAGTGATTCAGGGAATTTTGCGGGACAAGTTGGAATTATGAATTGATCATCTCACGCAAAGGCGCAAAGGCGCAAAGGAAGAAAGAAAGAAATAAAGATATCAGCGCGTAGTCTAAATATATGAAAACTGCTGTAACTAGGACTTACGGAATAACTCTGTAAAAACCTCTTAAATTCCTGTCCTTGTCACAAGGGGAGACGCTAGCGGGAATGTCTTATTTGTAGTTTGTTTTTTCATAATTTTGCGTAAGTTCTGTTAACTTAACAGCGCCGTAACTGTGTTAATAAAACAACGATTTCATCCATTGATTGGCGGACAACTCTCGCGGGTTGTTCCGAATGATTGACAATGATACTAAAAGCTAAGGGCTGATAATTAGGGGAATTTACATATCCTGAGAGGGAAACGACACCTGTCATGGTTCCTGTTTTAGCTTGGACTATTCCCATAGCAGAGGTATCACGCAAGCGATTTCTTAAAGTTCCACTCACACCCGCAACAGGTAGAGAAGCCCGAAAAAGTTCGGCTTGTGGTGATTTTGACATCGCCTGTAAGGTTTGAACTAAGGCTTGGGGACTAATTAAGTTTTTCCGAGATAGTCCTGAACCATCCACTAATATGTAACCAGTGGGATCTACTCCTAATTGAGTTAAAGTAGTTTTGACAACTTCTAAACCTGCATCAGCCGTAGTTTGATAGTTTTCTACTGGTTGTTTAATCGCTAAAGCCCTCATTAAAGCTTCTGCATACAAATTATTACTATTAATATTGGTTTCCATTAACAATTCAGATAATGGTGGCGATTCCACTGCGGCTAGTTCTCGTTCATTGTTCCCAGTCGTACCCTGAGATATCTGTTTTACCGCAATTCCTGACCTCACCAAAGTTTGGCGAAACTGACGCAAGAAATTTTGCACTGGGTCAAAAACAGCTATGGCGTTGATATCAGGGTTGGAATTTACAGCCATTTGTCCTTGTATTCGTAATACTGGCCCTTTTAAGTCGCGGGTAACTGTAACAAATCCCGATTCCTCTTTTTCTGTAGTTACAGAATTATTTTCCACTCGCCACTGATATGCTTCCATAGGTTGATTCCATTTCAGTTGTAATGGTTTTCCGATGGTTTGGGGGGAGACTGTAAATACAGAAGCATTTTCATTGACAATTAAGCTGTTGACTGGTGCGCCATAATAAGCCTGTAGGTCTTCCCATTCCCAACTGGGGTGAACAATTTCTCCTTGAAAATAACTATCATCGGCAATCAACTGATTAACTTCAGTAATACCCTGCTGGCGTAATTGCTGGGCTAGTTCTTGCAGTTGTGGTACTTTTAAACTGGGGTCTCCTCTACCCACTACGCGCAAAACACCATCAGCATCTTGATAAACAGAGGTACGAATGCGAAAATCTGCCCCCAATTGTTGTAATGCGGCCGCTGTTGTCAGTAATTTGGTGTTGGAAGCTGGAGTAAAGTATTTTTCCGCATCTTGGTTATAAAGTGTTTGTTCATCAGCCAGATTTTTGACTAAAATTCCCCAACGCACGCGGTTAAATTCTGGGCTGTTGGTGACAGCATCTACTGCTGATTTCAGTCCGGCGGGACAAATTGTTTTTGTGGTGGCTTTGACTGGTGTTTGTGCTGTAGCTATTTGTGGAGTGATAGCAATTTGGCTAGTTAAAAATAACGACAGCAAGCCGATGGTAATTTTTTTAGACATTAATCTAATTCGTAATTCGTAATTCGTAATTCGTAGTTTGTAGTTCGTAATTTGTAATAAAATTATGAAAGGTGTGTTTATTTAGAGAATTTTAGAATAGGTAGAATATTTGTTTCTCTGCTGATATTTATATAGATATATCCCCGACTTATTCAACAAATCGGGGATCTGAATCTCTGCTAAATTATGTCTGGGAAATCCCTTATAATTTAGTGCCACACTCAGAACAGAAGTTATGTGTAGGAGGATTCGTTGTTTCACAATGGCTACAAACAACTGGTTCCACTACGACTTTGGGCGGTTGTGCGGGTAAGCCAATCATTTGGGCGTTGCTTTTCCCTGGGGCTACCATTGGGTAACAGTTTTCGTCTCTGGTGACTCGGACATCCATGACAACAGGGCCATCATGTGCTAGCATTTCAGCGATCGCACCTTGTAATTCTTCACGGTTACGAACTATCATGCCTTTAATGCCGTAGGCTTTTGTCAAATGCTCAATGTCTGGCATTCCTACTTCCATGTTGGAGGAGGAGTAACGCTCTCCATAGAAGGCTTGTTGCCACTGGCGTACCATTCCCTGCCAGCCATTATTTAAAATAACAGTCTTGACATTAATACTATATTGTGATAGTGTTCCCAACTCTTGCAAGCACATTTGGAAACTAGCATCACCACTGATACAGATAACTTCTTCATCGGGGAAAGCTACTTTTGCCCCCATAGCCGCCGGGACACCAAAACCCATTGTTCCTAAACCAGCGCTAGAAATCCAGCGTCTAGGGCCATTCTTCAGGAATTGCGCCGCCCACATTTGATGTTGACCTACGTCTGTAGTGTAAAAGGCGTGGGGGGATTGGCGACCCAGTTCCACAATTACTTCTTGGGGTGAAATGCTATCGGCATGGTGAGGCACTTCTAGGGGATATTCTCGCTGCCAACGGTTGATTAAATTCAACCATTCTTGATTTTTGTGAGGGATGTTTTTAATCCCTACTTCCTCACAGCGACGCAACATCTGCACTAAAACATAGCGGACATCGCCGACAATGGGAACTTCAGGAACTCGATTTTTGCCGACTTCTGCGGGGTCGATGTCAATGTGAATGACTTTGGCATGGGAAGCAAACTCATCTAGTTTACCAGTAACGCGATCGTCAAATCTCGCCCCCACGCAGATTAACAAATCGCAATCTGTGACTGCAAAGTTAGCATAAGCAGTGCCGTGCATCCCCAACATTCCCACCGATAGGGGATGATGTTCGTCAAATGCACCGATACCCATTAAGGTGGTGGTGACTGGGATATTAAATAACTCGGCTAATTCTTTAACTTCTGTGTGAGCGTTGGATGCGATCGCCCCACCACCGACATACAATAAAGGGCGACTACTTTCACGAATTAGCTGGATAGCAGCATTAATCTGGCGGGGGTTCCCCTTCACAGTGGGACGATAGCCTGGTAACTTCACCGTTCCCGGTTCTACCGGTACATAGTCACATTCTTCCAAAGCCACATCTTTCGGCACATCAATCAAAACTGGCCCTGGTCGTCCCGTACTGGCGATGTGGAAAGCTTCAGCCACAATTTGCGCCATATCTTTGGCATCTCGCACCACATAAGAGTGTTTGACTATTGGTAAGGTAATTCCGTAAATATCGGTTTCTTGAAACGCATCCGTACCAATTGAAGCTCGTGGCACTTGTCCTGTTACCACAATCATCGGAATAGAGTCCATGTAGGCTGTCGCAATCCCTGTGACTAAATTCGTTGCTCCTGGACCAGAAGTACCAAAGCATACTCCTACTTTCCCAGTAGCACGGGCATAGCCATCAGCAGCATGGGATGCACCTTGTTCATGCCTGACTAAAATATGCTTAATAGCACCAGTTGATTCTACCTTATACAGGTCATCGTAAATTGGCAGGATTGCCCCACCAGGATAACCAAAAATGTATTCAACTTCATGGCGAAGGAGACTGTCAAGCAGAGCAAAACCACCAGTTGCACGCTGGGGCGCGACGGCTGGCGATTTAGTGACACCAGACTGATTGTGATTTTCTGTTTGTGGGAGACTATTTATTAATGGCAAGCGCACGGTCACGGTCAAACCTCAGACGATAGCTAAGTTAACGCGTCAATTCTGTATTTAGTATTCCATTTTAATGGAAAAGTTGAATCTATAATGTGAAGTTTTCCGGCTAATACTCAAAAACTTTCCCCATTTCACCATTCAGACTATGTTTTTGACACTTCCCACCACAGGGAAAATGCTAGTTATATCAAGTCCTGTTGAATAGTTACGAAACGGGACAACTTCCTAAAACTTTGCTTTTTATCCCCTCCTCGCTTGCGGGGAGGGGTAGGGGGTGGGGTGACATGATTGTGGTAATCGTAACTAATTAAATGGACATGATATTACACAAGAGCTAGAAAAAAGCACCACCACAACTAGAACCACTTCCAGCAGTACAGCCATAACAGTAATTAGCAGTCCTAATCTGAGAAATTAAATCTAATTTCCCGGCTGCTAATAACTTAGCCACAGTTAGAGTTTCCCCATCATCAGTTGTTGACGGCAAATTTTCCATCTGGTTAAAGTCGCAGTCATAGACATTACCCAGGTAGTCAACCGAAAGTTCATTTCTACACATTAAATGGTCAATAGTAGCAGAATTGAAATGAGATGCTAAAAAGTTGAGATAAGGTTTATATAGCTTTTTGTGTTCCAAATGAAACTGAGTGCGTCCAATGGGGAGGTTAGTAATGGCAAACAAGTCATTAAAAGCAATGTCAAAATTCTCTTTTAAGAACACTTGATAATCTTGTTTTAGTTGAGCTTGATTCGGAGTCAGAGCAAAATTATCAGAAGTAGGGATTGGGGGATTGTAAACTAAATCTAGGATTAAATTGGGGTCTTGACCATAGCCCAGACGATTCAGCCATTGCAAAGCGCGAATTGAAGCATCATATACGCCATTACCTCGCATTTTATCAACATTATCTGAGAGATAGCACGGTAAAGAAGCCACAATTCTGACTTGATTTTCAGCGCAATATGCGGGAATATCCCCAAACCCTGCTTCAAAATAAATCGTTAAATTAGAGCGCACAATTACCTGTTTACCATTAGCTCGCGCCGCCTCTACAATTGGTTTAAAGCCATAGAGCATTTCCGGAGCGCCACCCGTCAGGTCTACAACTTGAATTTGAGGAAATTTCTCAATCAATTCGATGAGTTGGTGGCAAATTTCTGGAGAAAGTTCCTCAGTGCGTTGGGGACTGGCTTCTACATGACAGTGGCTACAAGCTAAATTACAACGTTTACCCAAATTTATTTGTAATACAGTAATTGGGTCTTTTTTTAGGGGTAAATTCAGTTTTTCTCTAAAAGGTGTGATATCTGAATTTGAAGAGAAAGGATTTATTTTTTGCTGAATCATTATTAATCTTGATTTCTAGTGAAAAAACTAAAGGACTTACGCAAAAACTCTCACTTCGACAAGTGTTACAGTGAGCCTGTCGAACTGCTCAGTGACCACTCACATCCTGATTTCTCTGTGTCCTCTGCGTCTCTGTGGTATGCGCTTCGCGCACGCTACGCGAACGTTATTCCGTAATTTGTGCGTAAGTCCTAAACTAATTAAAGGTAAGTCCTGTTTAATGTGAGAGTTTTAAGATAACTTCGTCAGCCATCCTAAAATGCGTTTCGATGTCGGTGTCAATAAAGTCCGACGATAAGCATCGGCTGCTTTTTTAATCGCTTCTGCTTGAGTTGGGTAAGGATGAATCACCCTAGATAAACCATTTAAACCAACTTTATTCACAATGGCTGTGGTGATTTCACTAATTGTTTCTCCAGCGTGACGAGAGACAATTGTTGCTCCTAAAATTTGATCAGAACCTTTTTTATGGATAATTTTCACAAATCCATCCTCTTCACCATCTGTAATTGCTCTGTCTACAGTACTAAAAGGAATTTTAATAATGTTAGTATCAAAACCCCGTTTTTGAGCCTCCTGTTCATACATTCCCACATGAGCCACTTCTGGGTCAGTATATGTTACCCAAGGCATCACCACACGACTAAGTTTGGATCTTCCGAAGCCAAAGGGAGAAAACAGGGTATTTTTAATTACAATCCGCGCTGCTGCATCCGCCGCATGGGTAAACTTCCAGTTCATGCAGATATCACCAGCTGCATAAATTTTGGGGTTCGTAGTTTGGAGGTAATCATTGACCTTTACCCCCTGATGTTGGTCAAATTCTACCCCCACTGCTTCTAAATTTAAACCTTCAACATTGGGTGCGCGTCCCGCACCAACTAAAATCTGATCAACCACAATTGACTGTTTAGAACCATTATCGAGAAAGTGGATAAGCTTTCCTTCTGGGGTTGATTCTACAGATTCTATTTGGCTATTTAAAACTAAACGTATATTTTCCTGAATTAAACGATTTTGAATAATTTCTGCGGCTTCTGGATCTTCTTTATTTAAAATATGAGAACTTCGATGAAACAAGATAACTTGAGAACCGAAACGCTGGAAAGTTTGAGCTAGTTCACAACCAATGGGACCGCCACCAATTACAGCTAGACTTTCAGGAAGTTCTGTGAGTGAAAATACAGTCTCATTAGTGAGAAAACCTGCGGCTTCTATTCCCTTAATTGCAGGTCGCACGGCTCTAGCGCCAGTAGCAATTACTGCTTTTTTAAATGTCAGCTTTTGATTACCGACTTCAATGATATTATCACCTGTAAAACGACCACTACCGAGGAAAATATCTACTCCCAGATTTTGAAACCGATGTGCAGAATCATGATGGCTAATACCCGCTCTTAAACGGCGCATCCTTGCCATTACTGCTGGGAAATCAACGTCTATTTTTTCTGGAATATTAATTCCTAAAGCCTTAGCTGAATACATTTCGCCGACAACTCGAGCAGAGCGAATTATACATTTTGAGGGGACACAACCGACATTTAAACAATCCCCACCCATTAAGTGTTTTTCAATTAAAGCTACTTTTAATCCTACATCTAAACCTGCTGCACCTGCGGCTACAACTAATCCCGCCGTACCAGCACCAATTACTACTAAGTCGTAACATTCAGCAGGTTGAGGATTTATCCAATCAGGGGGATGAACATGGGAAACTAATGTTTGATTATACTCATCCATTGGGGGAAGATTAATTGGGGAAGATGCAGAATTTGACATTAATTAATTTTTCAAGAGTGGTCATTTAGCTTTTGAATCTGCGGAAGATTTGAAGTGAGAGTTATAACGTAATTTCTAAAATAGATGAATTTGTCAATTAAGTATTTAGGACTTACGCAAGGACTCTCTGAAACCCTCTTGACTTCGTGTCCTTTGTGTCCTTTGTGGTTCGTTTTTCATAATTTTGCATAAGTCTTATTATTATAAAACTTCGTTGTCTAAAGCTTTGCGAGCAAGTTTGGTGATATAAATCGTGACTGCAACTGTTGCTATAAAACCTATAATTCTAATTGTCCATTGTATACCGGGGTTGTCGGGTTGTGAGTCAGTGCCAATTGTGGCAATGTTACCAGCTAGAGAACCGATATAAACATACATAATTGTGCCGGGAATCATACCAATGGAACCAAGAATATAATCTTTGAGTGTAACTCCGGTCACGCCATAGGCATAGTTTAAGAGGTTGAAAGGAAATATGGGAGAGAGTCGGGTTAGGAGGACAATTTTGAGTCCTTCTCTACCTACAGCTTCGTCAATCGCCCGGAATTTGGGATTATCTGCAATTTTCTGGGCAACCCAACCCCTAGCTAAATAACGTCCGACGAGGAAGGAGGCGGTTGCACCTATGGTCGCACCAATGAAGACATAAAGTGAACCCATAACTACGCCAAAGACTACACCTGCGCCAAGTGTGAGGATTGATCCTGGTAAGAAGGCGATGGTGGCAAGGATATAAAGTAGGATGAATGCTAATGCTCCGACAGTACCTAGTCCATTAATCCACTGTAAGGCGTTTCGTAACCATAGTTGGGGATTAAATCCGGAGGTATTTTGAGCAGATGCTTGTCCCCAAGCTGGTTCGGCGGTAAATATCAAGGTAAGACTAAATACCACTAGCATTAGGAAAGCAAGTTTAATCAGCTTTTGCCAATTTTTGGTGGAGATATCTGCAATAATTGGCTTTTGACTTTGGGTAAGTATCAAATTAGTTATTGCAGGTTGTAACATGGGTGATTTCTCTGTAGATAATGGTTTTAATTACAGCTTTCGAGTTGGCTGTCCTTGCTAATTAATACTAGTGTATATTGGGCGATCGCCAGGAGATATGCAGGGGTAATTGAAGACCTTGAAAAGCCAGACCGTGAAAAAGTGAGTCAGCAGGAAAATTTGCAGTCTTTTTTCGCTTACTTTCTCAGCTATTTTGAAGTTAGCATTATCCTGAATCATCCTGCAAATCTTATCCGATTCTCTCCGTCTCGGCAGTATAACCCACCGGGACAGAATCAATAATCACCAGATTCTCTACTATAATCAACCTAACCTCTAAGAAACCATTGAGTGCCTGTAAACAGATAAGAATCAGAATTGGATTTAATTGGCGGTGAAACGAGTTTAAATTAAATATTAAGATGTAATGTTAGCTAAATTAACAGCATGACGACGTTCCTTACAGACTCCACTGACATCACTAGGATTCATTTCTCTTCAAGGTTGGATTTGAAGCAGCGTAGCGAATTGGGACAGTTTTTAACTCCTGCTCCAGTTGCTCGTTTTATGTCGAGACAGTTCAACAGTCTATCTGGTCACATTAGTCTTCTAGACCCTGGAGCCGGAGTTGGAGCATTAACTGCTGCATTTGTAGAGCGACTCTTAGCAAATTCTGACAAGGTTGAAAGCTGTCTCATAACAGCGTATGAAGTTGAAGCTACCTTTTTATCATCTTTGCAAAAATGCCTTATAGATTGTTGTTTAGCTTTAGAAAGCAAAGGCATTCAAGCAAATTACTGTTTGCATGAGAAAAATTTTATAAAAGATGTTGCTGAAATAAATTTACCACTTTTTACTACTTCTTCTTCCACCAGTTTTACTCATGCAATTCTGAATCCACCTTATAGGAAGATTAGCAGCCAATCAATAGAAAAAAAAAATCTTTCAAAACTAGGAATTGAAACTGTAAATCTATATAGCGCATTTGTTTGGCTGACTTCATTACAACTCGCCGAGGACGGAGAATTAGTTGCAATTACGCCGAGGAGTTTCTGTAATGGTGCTTATTTTCGTCCTTTTCGTAAGGCTTTGCTGGAAAGTATGGGACTAAAAAAAATACATATATTTGATAGCCGCTCATCTGTTTTTGCGGAAGACAATATATTACAAGAAAATATTATTTTTCATGCAATTAAAACCAAAAGCAACCCTGATTATATAGAAATTACTAATAATTCCGAATTTGATATATATGATTATTCGGAATTAAGATATGTTCCTTACAGCGAAGTAGTTGAAAGCGATGATTCAGAGAAATTTATTCATATTGTTACAAACTCACTTGAAGATTTTTTGAGAGTGCAAATGAATAAATTTTCATCTACTTTGGATGAAATAGGCCTAGAAGTTTCAACGGGACCTGTTGTGGATTTTCGGTTCAAATCAGCTTTGAGAAATTGCTTAGATGAGCAGAGTGTTCCACTAATTTACCCAGAATCTATGAAAACAGGGAAAGTTTTATTTCCACCCAATAATCCTCGGAAGTCGATAGCAATTGAACAAAACCAAGAAACAGAAAAATGGTTGGTTCGATCAGGTTGGTACGTTTTGACAAAGCGTTTTTCTGCTAAGGAGGAAAAGCGTCGTGTAGTTGCTGCCGTGTGTTCTCCTGTCGATGCGCCTCTATTAGGCATAGAGAATCATCTTAACTACTACCATGCTAGAGGTCAAGGAATGAACCCTGACCTAGCACGAGGTCTTACAGCATTTCTCAATTCAAGTTTATTTGATCATTACTTCCGGCAGTTTAGTGGCCATACACAAGTCAATGCCACAGATTTGCGTAAAATTAAGTACCCTTGCAAAGATGATTTAATTCAACTAGGAACCCAAATTGGTGATTGTGACTTTAATCAAGAGCAACTTGATACAGTTGTACATAAAAGTTTGTCGATTATGAGCGAAGCAACAAATGCAATTCAGGCTGGTAAACGAATTGAGGAAGCACTTGCAATTCTTAAAGATATTTCCGCTCCGAGAGAGCAGCAAAACGAACGATCAGCACTTTGCTTACTCGCTTTGGCAGACATTCGACCTGTAACACCTTGGAATCAAGCCACTGCACCAAGACGGGGAATTACACAAATGATGGGTTGGTTTCGTGACAACTACGGTAAACAATACGCACCGAATACACGCGAAACAGTTCGACGGCAAACAATGCACCAGTTTGTACAGATGGGGATAGTTGTTGAAAATCCAGATCAACCAGATAGACCGATTAACAGCCCCAAATGGTGTTATCAGCTTCATCAGCAAGCATTATCACTTTTGAAATCCTATGGTTCTGAACAGTGGGAAGAAGCTCGTAAAAATTATACTGTTTCAGTCAGAAATCTGTTACAGGATAGAAGCCGAAACATACCTACGATACCAGTAAGTTTACCTAACGGTCAAGCTATTCAGCTATCATCAGGTGGACAAAATATATTGATAAAAGACATTTTGGAGAGCTTCTGTCCCAGATTTACACCTGGAGGTTTAGTTCTCTACGTGGGCGATGCTGGAGATAAGTTTATCATCCATGAAACTCAGAAATTTCGAGGAATGGGAATTGAGCTAGATCCTCACGGTAAAATGCCAGACATTGTAGTTCACTATGAGAGGCAAAGCTGGCTTGTATTGATAGAAGCTGTGACTAGTCATGGTCCAGTCAATTTGAAACGTCATAATGAATTAAAGCAGCTCTTTCAGTCCAGCCGTAAGGGATTAGTTTTTGTGACAGCTTTTCCTAGCCGTAAGGAAATGACTCGGTATCTTGCTGAAATTTCTTGGGAAACAGAAGTTTGGGTAGCAGATCAACCCGATCACATGATTCATTTCAACGGAGAGAGATTCCTTGGACCCTATGAAAAACCAGAGAAATCCAAACAGATTTAAACTTGAGCAACGGCGATACTTATAGATTGACACTCCCCGGCGTGAACGCACGGGGATTCTTGGATCTAAGACATAACTTGCTCATGCAGGTTTTCACCAACATGAGTAGAGGTGTAAAATCGCTAAAAGCCTCTTGCCTCTTGCCTTTTGCCTTACCACAACGATAAATTTCAACCCCCACCTACTTATATTGCCTAAATTACATCCTGTAGAACTCCGCGAGTGTTTTTCCAAGCCCAAATACCAACAGCTGCTACTACTATACTCATTGCCACTAAAATGATTCGTAAGCCGAGAATATCGGTTAAAGGGCCAGTAATTGCCAAGGGTAAAGATAAGGCAATATTGACGATATGATTTTGAAAACCAAAGACTTTCCCGTGCATGGTGGGTGGTGTGCGCTGTTGAATTAGGGTTTGCATCGGTACGCCAATTAAAGCTGCACCTATCCCTAATAAGGCACTTAGTCCTAAAGCGAGGGTGAGACTATGAGTGAAGGTGAATAGGGCTAAAACTAGGGACATAATCAAAAACCCTATGAGGGGTAAAGGCTTGTGATGCAATTTATTACCCCAATGACCCAAAATTGCTGCACCAAATACCATACCGACACCGGCGGCGGCTAAGAATAAGCCAAATTGTTTTTCTTTTAAACCAAAGTCGGCTGCTAATCTAATACTTAGTACCATTAAGGCGGCGAAGACACAATATAAAGTGGTAAGTTGCAGCATGGCATTTAAGATCAGAGGATTTTTGGTGAGATAGCGTAATCCTGCTTTAAAGTCAGCCCAAGGATTAATTTCGGTACGGAAATCATCTCCACATAATTTATTTGCCCCTCCGAAGTTAATCGGTTGTACGGCTAATGCTGATAATAAGTAGAGTCCACCAACTACCAGTTCTTGACCATATCCTGCTCCTAACCAATTTTTTGCTAAACTTAATATCGGCTCTCCAATGGCAAAACCAATAATTAAGGCTCCCATCATGGTGCTGCTATAGAGTGCATTGGCTGCCATAAAATTCTCTTTTTTTACCAAAACAGGTATAGCAGCTTGCTCTGCGGGAGCAAAAAACTGTGCCAGGGTGGAGATGGCAAAGGTCAAGATTAAGAGAATAAAAAACTCTCGTGGTAAAAAGGCTATCAGCAGCATTAATAATGTCTGCAATAGGTTAGCACCGACTAAAATTACTTTTTTAGAAAAGCAGTCTACAAAAATACCACCGGCAGAACCAAACAAAATTGCTGGTAATGTAAAGGCGAGCATTAAAATTGAGTACATGGAGTTTGGAGCTAAACCAGGAGGTGGGGTATAATTCTCCTGTAAAGCCACCATTAAAACAAAAAAGATTTTATCTCCCAACTGGGACAACAGCTGTCCGATCCACAGGAGCATAAAACTACGATTTTTTAGCAGGGCGCTAAATCCGTTATTGACAGCAGCTGGTTCAGTGGGAAACATTTAAATACTGGGGACTAGGGACTGGGAGTTGGGGAAAGTCAGTAAATATTATTTTCTCTGATTCTCCTGATTTGCTAGTGTTAATAATTTTGAATTGTTTAATTTTCACTCCTGTTGATGGGTGCTGGTTTCCGGATTAATTCTGTTGATCAGCAGATGCAAAAATTCGGTTGCAGTCATGGAAATCGGTGGTTGAGAATTTTTTCGTGGTGAATCTACCCACCAACCTTTTACTCTTTGGGGCGATCGCCAGATAGATAAATGGTCTACTGCGGGTTCTGCGTAAAAGTTATCATATCCACTACCCAATAATGAAGAACTCCAATGGGTGAAATAATCATGACTCAGGCGATGAATAGGAAAGTTTCCCGCTAGTGGTACTCCCCAGCCGTCTATAGCAATAAAGGCTTTGATATTACCGCCTAAGAGTTGCCAGGAAGATGCTGCTCCTATTGCTCCCACTACGCCAGCACTAAAGCTAATGAAGACTAATGGTGATTTTAAATCATCTGCCAGGCGATCGCGCAAAAACTGCAAAATATGAAGTGATGATAAAGGTAATAAACCATTACCGGGAAAAACCAAGATTTCCCCCCAGTTTTCTGCCTTGACCCTCTCAGAGCCTGAAGATAAGCATTCTGATATAAAATTTTCCGTTAACTCTGGCTCATGAATTCCAGGGCAAATAATTATACTCATTCATCTTAGATGACAACAGTTTTCTCGTTATTCATTACGACTTTTGTATTCAATCGGACATGGTTCACAGTAATTTACACTAAATAAATTCAAACATAAATTTACGCAATTACTCCACCTTGCTTTTAGGATATCCGAAAATTTCACTCTCATACAAATTTAAGACATCAAATCTAGAATACTCAGAAATGAAATCTTCAATACTCAGTAGCTAGTAATAACACTAGTATGACTTTTGATATATTATTGTTAATTTCCTCACAAACTTATCCCCCTGGATGGGATAATAGAATACGAGTTAGCAGAGCAATAGAGTTATTTTCTAGCTGAATTGACTCTCAACTCTGGTTTATACAGATTCATATTGAGGAAATCACTGTGGTTGCCACGCCAGAAAAACAGCAACACACTCACGAGCAGTTATCAGGTAAAGACCGAGTAGCCGTATTACTTATGGGCTACGGTGAAGTCGAAAGCTATGAAGATTTTGCTAACTATAACGAACAAGCTTTAAATCTACTGACTGCAAAATTTGCACCAGTACCAACCTGGATTTATCCCCCTTTAGCAAAATTATTGGCGTTATTTGACCGTCATGAATGGGGACACACCCACCATGATTTTATTTCCCCTCACAATGCCATCTTTGAACAGCAACGCGCTGGTATAGAAAAGAACTTGCAAGCCAAGTGGGGCGATCGCATCCAAGTTTTCAAAGCCTTTAACTTCTGTGCGCCTCACCTACCAGATCAGGTTCTCGCAGAAATTAAAAACCAAGGCTTCGAGAAAATCCTCATTTACCCGTTATTAGTCGTTGATTCCATCTTCACCAGTGGAATTGCAGTTGAGCAAGTTAACAATGCTTTAGCTGAGATTCCTGATGGAGAAGAACACTGGGTAAAAGCACAGCGTTACATCCCCTCCTTCTATAACGAACCAGCCTACATTGATTTATTGGCTAATCTCGTTGAGGAAAAGATTTCCGCCGAAGTAGGTACAGCATACCTACCTTCTCAAATCGGTATTGTTTTAATGAATCATGGCTGTCCCCACAAAGCCAAAGGATTCACCTCTGGAATTACCGAAAGTCAAGCACTATATGATTTAGTTCGGGATAAGTTAATTAACCGCTATCCTTTAATTTCCGTGGGTTGGCTGAACCATGACACACCTTTAATTGAATGGACATTACCAAACGCCGAGCAAGCTGCTAATAACTTGATTCAATTGGGTGCAAAAGCGGTTATCTTTATGCCCATTGGCTTTGCGACAGAAAACCACGAAACTCTATTAGATGTACACCACATCATTCATGATTTAGCGAAAAAGCATCCCGATGTGAGTTATGTCCAGATGGAATGTGTTAACGATAAGCCAGAATTTTTGGAAATGGCTGCGGAATGGGCAAATGATCATATTGCTGAGTTAATGAATCAAGAAGCTATGGCTGTTAATCCCCAGTTGGCGGGAAGTCACCATCACCACCATCATCATTAGGTATCGACGGAATTTAAATTTAATCTAAGTTTTGTAGAGACGTTATATGTAATGTCTCTACATTTTTTTCGCTTACAGGGGACAATATAATTCCCTTATCTCAAGTTTCGTTGTTAATCTGAAGGTAGCTAGAAGATTTGGCCATAACCGTCTTCATAAGTAACAGTTTCAGGAGGGAATGATGACACAACCTAACTTAACTCCAGCTATTGCTGTCAATATCCCAAATACACTCACACTGCAAGTTTCCCATGAGCAATTTGTTGATTTGGCACTGGCTAACCGAGATTTACAATTAGAGCGAAATGCTACGGGGGAGTTAATTATTATGCCACCAACGGGCAGTGATACTGGGAAAAGAAACTTGGATATCGCTGGACAATTGTGGTTCTGGAACCGTCAAACTAAATTAGGAGAAGTTTTTGACTCTTCAACAGGTTTTCTTCTTCCCAATGGTGCTAATCGCTCTCCTGATGCAGCTTGGGTAAGTAAACAAAGATGGGATGCTCTGACTTTAGAACAGCAAGAAACTTTTGCGCCAATTTGTCCTGATTTTGTGCTGGAATTACGTTCTAAAACAGACTCTCTAGAAAAGTTGCAAGCCAAGATGAGAGAATATATAGAAAATGGTGCTGGTTTGGGTTGGTTGATTGACCGCAAAAATCAACGAGTAGAAATTTATCGTCCTGGTAGAAATGTGGAAGTTTTAGATCATCCTGTTAGTTTATCTGGTGAAGATGCTTTACCAGGGTTTGTGTTGGATTTAACCCAGGTTTGGAGTTAAAATATAGCCTTGATTTAAATAACTTCATCAGGCTGGTTAATTCCTTAATTATGAACTACATAATTTATTAATTGTCTCCTGTAATTTACAGTTGCTTTGTGGTAACTAAAAAGATTGTAATGACATGGTGAAGTGTAATTTTATAGACTAGGGAATCTTTACTAAAAGGAAAAGTTTATGTCTGTTCAGAATAATTCAGCAGCTATAGAATTTGAACTTAAATTAATTAAAGACGAAATTGGTTTTTACCTGGACTTTATGCCACAATTTACGAAACAAGACTCAGCAGGTATTCTAATTTTCGGAATTATTCCATACTTATCACTTTTAACGCTAGAGTCCTATGATTATATTAAAAAAATATTCCCCAATTATGCAGAAAAAATTTCATTGAAACACAAGGAAATAATACGTAACTCTCGAATGCAAATGAAGTATTTTGATGGCTGATTTGCTTTTTTCCAATAGTGCGGCTTCAAAAATACCTAACTCATCAATTGATTTAAAACCAACACAGTTAAGCCTGGTAAAGAAGGTAAACGAATATCATTGATTAAGAAAAAAGACGCACCACCATAAATAGCAGTAGCCATTTGAATAGCATCAGGTGTTCTTAAATTGTAATCGGCTCTTAGTTTAGCTGCATTTTCAGCAATATCTGGCAAAACGTCAATAGTTGTTAAACCTTGCGAATTGAAAAAAATATCACGATATTGTTGAGCTAATATTGTATTTCCTGCACGTAAAGGATAAACTAACACTTCTGATATAGTTAAAACCGACGTGACAACACTAAACTCACCTCTATACATAGCTGTGAAAAAAGCATCTGTAATTTCTAAATAACTAGGATTTTCTTCTATAAAATAAATTAGCGGTGCAGTATCTAAACCTATAATTTTATCCTGTAATTCATTTAACCATTCCATGAATCACGTTCCTGATTAACATATTCCTGAGCGTCAATACTCCCCCAAATTTCTTTACCTAAACCACGCAATTCTAAAATACTACGCTTTGGTTTTGGTGTCATTTTCAATTGTTGACGAATTAAGATAGATAAATTTTCAACTAATTTAAGCTGTTCTTCAGGGGTAAAATTTTTAGCTTGCTCTAACAATTCCTGATAATTAGACATACATTTTTTGCTTATTTATAGTTTTAAGCCTAATTTAACTATACGCTGTTTTGAGGATGTGGGATATGCGATCGCGCAAGCGCTGAACCGTCAGGTCTGCGAAGCGTCCTGTCAGTTCGCTTTTTGGCGATGGAGAGAGCGAAGCGCGACCTAGTAATCACTTTCGGTTATCATAAAAATTTGAGTCAATAAAATAAATTATAACTTGTGAGCCAAAAAGACAAGCTATTAGCTAAAATTTTATCAGGCACATCTGACACAAATATATTCTTTGCGCAATTGTGTCAACTCTTAATCAGATTAGGATTTGATGAAAGAATTCGTGGAAGTCACCATATTTTTACAAAGGAAGGAGTTGAAGAAATCGTAAATCTTCAACCGAAACAAGGAAAAGCCAAAGCATATCAAGTTAAACAAGTCCGTGAAATGTTACTTAAATATCAGCTAGGAGGTTAAAATGACTCTGCGCTATGAAATTAATCTCTATTGGAGTGAAGAAGACCAATCATTTATCGCAGAAGTTCCAGATTTACCGGGATGTGCTGCTGATGGAGAAACTTATCAAGAAGCACTGCAAAATATAGAAATTATTATGCAGGAATGGATAGAAACTGCTCAAGAGTTAGGTCGAAAAATTCCTGAACCTACACAGCGTTTAATGTCTGCTTAATTGATCCTTTTGGGAATGTGGAAGGATGCGATCGCAATTACAAACCCAAACAAAGATCCCCAAGTTCTTGAAGAAGTCGGGGATCTGAGAGTCTCTGTACTATTTAATTAACTCCGCGCAACTTACGAGCATTGTCTACTAAACTCTGAGCAAATTTATCAAACCTTTCCGAAAGCTTGTCATCTAGCAGCTTTCCTTCGGGACTAAAAGCGCCCCAGGCTTGTCCAATAGCAATTTGCTCTGGTATTACCCAGCCATGTACCCATCTCATAATGATCCGCAGATCATTGAGTGCATTACTATTAGATTGACCGCCTAATACACTCAGCAGTCCTGTAACTTTACCGGAGAGTTCATCAAAACTCATCAAGTCTAGTGTATTTTTTAAAACGCCACTCACACCGCCATGATATTCTGGTGTGCCTAAAATTAATCCATCAGCAGCACTAACGGTATCACGTAGCCGTTGAACGTCTGGGTATTCTGAGTAATCTTTACCACCATCACAAAAGGGTAAATTCAATTGTCGCAAATCTAAAATTTCGACTTCTGCACCCAGGGCTTCTACCCGTTGCGCTGCTACTTTTAAAGCGATTTGGGTGTAGGAATCAGGTCTTAAACTACCACCAAGCCCAACAATTTTTACCATAATTCACACATCAACTAAATGTTTTGCTATACCACCAGGATATTTAAAAAGGCGGAGTCATTACGATTTTATCTTAGCGAGTTACATTTTTATCGTCAATAAGATGATAGTGGCGAATAACAGTACCTATATATTTCAGCACTTAGCTCCGATCTCTGTGAATAATAGGCGAGATTTTTGCCCTTCCTCCCTGGTGAGTAGGTAAATAATTGGGGAACCATGAAAGAGGAAGACAGAGAAAATGGGTAATAGCTTTGTCTAGAAGTTAGACTAGATAAGAAAATAGTGATTTCCAGTTATAGCAATTTTTGCTAGAAGAATAGGCATAAAAGCAGCCCCTATCTGCGGATGCAACTAAAGAAAAGGTAATTATTATGCAAAATTTCGGGAAAAAGACATTGATCAAACAGCGTACAGCCGCTTTAGCCGCTAGTGTACTAATGCTGCCGGCTATTTTAATGGGTACTCCCGCTTTAGCACAGAAAGCAGAGCGCCCAACTCTAACTTACGGTGAGTTACTGAGTAAATCTAGGGAAGGAAAAGTAGAAAAAGTAGAGCTTGATGAAACTCTACAGATAGCCAGGGTCTATCTCAAGGGGGAAGAGCCGGATGCACCACCAATAGAAGTCAGGCTTTTGGCACAAAATACTGAGTTAATTAATACTCTCAAGCAAGAAAACGTTGATTTTGGTGAGGTTTCCTCTGCTAACAGCCGGGTAGCTGTGGGGCTGTTAATTAATCTGTTATGGATTGCACCACTGGTAGCTTTAATGTTGTTGTTTCTCAGACGCTCCACTAATGCTTCTAACCAAGCGATGAATTTTGGTAAATCCCGCGCTCGGTTCCAAATGGAAGCCAAAACGGGGGTGAAGTTTGATGATGTCGCTGGGGTGGAAGAGGCGAAGGAGGAACTAGGGGAAGTTGTCACCTTTTTGAAGCAGCCAGAAAGATTTACGGCTGTAGGCGCACGTATTCCCAAAGGTGTGTTATTAATTGGTCCTCCCGGAACTGGTAAAACTTTACTCGCTAAGGCGATCGCCGGGGAAGCCGGTGTACCTTTCTTTAGCATTTCTGGCTCGGAATTTGTGGAAATGTTTGTGGGTGTGGGTGCATCCCGTGTGCGCGACCTGTTTAAAAAAGCCAAAGACAGTGCGCCATGTTTAATCTTTATTGATGAAATTGATGCGGTGGGACGACAACGCGGAACTGGTATCGGTGGCGGTAATGACGAGAGAGAACAAACTCTCAACCAGTTGCTCACTGAAATGGATGGTTTTGAAGGTAATACAGGGATTATTATTATTGCAGCGACTAACCGTCCAGATGTGTTAGATTCCGCATTGCTCAGACCAGGACGCTTTGATCGACAAGTGATGGTGGATGCACCAGACCTGAAAGGACGAACCGAAATTTTGTCAGTCCACTCACGGAATAAGAAACTTGACTCCAGTGTGTCTTTAGATGCGATCGCTCGCCGGACTCCTGGTTTTACTGGTGCAGATTTAGCCAACTTACTCAACGAAGCAGCAATTCTCACTGCGAGACGACGCAAGGAAGCAATCAGCATCCTAGAAATCGATCATGCCATAGATCGAGTCGTGGCGGGTATGGAAGGAACTGCCCTCGTGGATAGCAAAAACAAGCGCTTAATTGCTTACCATGAAGTCGGACACGCTTTAATTGGTACATTACTCAAAGACCATGACCCAGTGCAGAAAGTCACACTCATCCCCAGGGGTCAAGCACTAGGGTTAACTTGGTTTACTCCCAACGAAGAACAGGGTTTAATTTCTCGTTCTCAAATCCGAGCCAAAATTACCTCTACTTTGGGTGGTCGCGCCGCCGAAGAAATTGTTTTTGGTAAGCCGGAAGTGACCACAGGTGCTAGTAATGATTTGCAACACGTCACCAATATGGCTAACCAAATGGTCACACGGTTCGGGATGTCGGAATTAGGACTGTTGTCTTTAGATAGTCAGAATAACGAAGTATTTTTAGGACGCGACTGGATGAATAAATCAGAATATTCTGAAAAAATAGCCGGGAAAGTTGATTCCCAAGTCCGGGAAATTATCACTAATTGCTACTTACAAGCAAAGGAACTGTTAGAAAACAATCGTCCGGCTTTAGAATATTTGGTGGATTTATTAATAGACGAAGAAACCATTGAGGGAGAAAAATTCCGCGAAATTGTGGCGCAATATACCCCAGTAAATGATGAAACACTAGCTGTATCTCGTTAAGCAAATTCAGCTCGCCGATGCGGGCTGAACATTCTTTGCTGCTGGGGTTTGTTTGTATTTCTGTGGTGGCGATCGCAATTTAGGTATGATGACAGTGCGATCGCCTGATACTTCATCTTTGATAAAATTCTGACTCCAAAACAACGAGGATATTTGTGATCAGAAATATTTTTATCATAGGCGATCGCTAAAATTGCTCCATCATTAACTAAAATCAGCAGCACGATCATCATTGCTGTCATAGGATATTTGAAAAGTCTTATTGTCGGTAACAAAACATTCTAGATCCCCCTAAATCCCCCTTTATAAGTGGGACTTTGATCACTATTCCCCCCTTTTTAAGGTGGGCTAGGGGGTATCATTAAATCTATATAAATTTTGCGACTTTCTCTAATAGCATCTGTCATTACCTCATTCACTAGATTGACAGTTTAGCAATTTAATCACGAGTTAACTTTTACTAAATCCTTTCTTAATCAAACTGTATTAGTGTTAATCAGAGATATTAAAATGCCAAGCAATGACTATTGAAGTTAGTAACTTCTCAAAGAGTTTCAAAGGTAAAATAGCCCTGAAAAATGTATCCTGTACAATTCATGAGGGAGAAATGGTAGCCTTGATAGGTGCATCTGGCTCAGGGAAATCTACCCTTTTGCGGCATATCAATGGCTTGCAGATTGGAGATGCAGGTACAATTCATATTTTTGGGACGGCGCTACAAAGCGAGGGAAAATTACACTCAAAAATTAGGTCTTTACGAAGCAAGATCGGCTGTATTTTCCAACAATTTAATTTAGTCAATCGGCTAACAGTTATCGAAAATGTTCTGGTTGGCAATTTAGCAAGATTGTCTATTTTTCGTTCAACATTACATTTATTTACCAAAGCAGAAAAACTCCAAGCTTTAGCTGCATTAGAGCGAGTGGGGATTCTGGAACACGCTTACAAACGAGCATCTATGCTTTCTGGAGGACAACAGCAACGGGTAGCGATCGCACGTTGTTTAGTCCAAGGAGCGAAAATCATCCTGGCTGATGAACCCATTGCATCCCTAGATCCTGAGTCAGCGCGGAAAGTTATGGAATTACTTGTGCAGCTAAATCGTCAAAGCGGAATTACTGTAGTGACTTCCTTACATCAGGTTCAAATGGTGCGGAGTTATTGTAATCGAGCGATCGCACTCAGAGATGGCAAAGTCATGTTTGATGGTGCAACCGTAGAACTAAATGACAACAAACTCAATGAAATTTACGGCACAGCAGTAGAAGAACTGATCATGAAAGGACACGGAGAACTACTAGTATAAAACCAAAATACAGATAGATACCGACAATCCTCATACAAGACAAAAAAGACTAAACATTCAACGGCACAAAATAACTAACCTAGAAATAAATCATGAAAAGACGCACATTCATTGAACAAACTACTTTATTTGGAACATCCTTAGTAGGAACCCAATTAATTTCTAACTTGATTGCACCAGCACAAGCTGCACCTATAAAAGAACTAAACTTTGGTATCATCTCTACAGAATCTCAAGCTAATCAAAGACCTTTGTGGGAACCTTTTATTGCAGATTTATCAAAATCAATTGGCATTCCTGTAAGAGCCTTCTATGCTACTCAATATGCAGGTGTAATCGAAGCCATGCGTTTCGGAAAAGTACAAGTAGCTTGGTATGGTGGTAAATCCTATATTGAAGCCGCCAGAATTGCCAATGCAGAAGTATTTGCTCAAGTTGTCAACTCAGATGGAACAAAAGGCTATTATTCTTACTTAATCGCTAACAAACAAAACCCCATCACCGCAGCAGCAAAGCAACAAGGCGGTGATAAATATGTAATTAAAAATGCTTCTAAGCTTACATTTGCCTTCAATGATCCTAACTCAACCTCTGGATTTCTTGTACCTAGTTACTATGTATTTGCCAAAAATAAAATTGACCCCAAAAAAGCATTTAAACGGTTAATTTTTGCAGGAAGCCATGAAGCAACCGCCCTGGCGATCGCCAATCAGCAAGTAGATATTGCCACTAATAATAGTGAAGCCTTAGAACGTCTAGAAGCAACTAACCCCACAGCGCGTCAAAAAATTGAAATTATTTGGACTTCACCCGTAATTCCTAGTGATCCCATTGCCTATCGTAAAGATTTACCAGAAGATGTAAAAAAGAAACTCCGCAACTTTTTCCACAGCTATAAAGATACTCGGATTTTAGCACCTTTTAAATGGGCTGGTTTTGTACCTGCTCAAGATAAAACATGGAATGCAATCCGCGAATTAGATATTGCTAAAAAGATTTTAGAATTAGAAAACAAACCAAATTTAAGTAATACAGATAGGCAAAAGCTGAACGATCTCAATAATCAACTACGCGCAATTTGAGGGCGTTAGTTAAATTAAACTCAGGCGAATAAAAAATAATAGACTAACGGAAAAAAGGCTTGAAAACCCATACAAGTAGTCACTCAGCCTACTAAAGTGTGGGTTTTATGTGTGTAAATTTGGTTGATAACCGCCGACTTACTTAGCTTTGAACTTAGACTCTCTACTTCATTGAACTGTAATCTCCTATCAATTATAATATTTTTACCGGTATTACAAAACTAAACTTATGAACAGAAGATTATTTATCCAGCAAGCTTCTTTATTTACCATGACTTTAGCAAGTGCAAATATATTTGCAGCTTGTACTTCTGATTCTAATACTAGTAATAATAGCGGGACTAATAATAGTAGTGCCGTAGCTATTAAAGAAATTAATTTTGGTGTTCTATCTACAGAATCTCAAGCTAATCAAAGACCTTTATGGGAACCTTTTGCTGCTGCTATGTCAGAAGAAATTGGTATTCCTATTAAACCCTTTTATGTTACCCAGTATGCAGCAGTTATAGAAGCCATGCGCTTTGGTAAAGTTCAGGTAGCTTGGCTAGGTGGTAAATCTTATATTGAAGCCGCAAAAGTTGCAGATGCAGAAGCATTTGCTCAAGTTGTCAGTGAAGATGGAACTAAAGGCTATTATTCTCATTTAATTGCTAATAAAGAAAATCCCATCACTGCTGAAGCTATAGCAGCAGGCGGTGATAAGTATCTAATTAAAAATGCTGCCAACCTTACCTTTGCTTTTAATGATCCAAACTCTACCTCTGGGTTTTTAGTTCCCAGTTATTATGTTTTTGCTCAAAATAATATTGATCCTAAAAAAGCATTTAAACGTTTGATTTTCGCTGGTAATCATGAAGCTTGCGCCTTAGCTGTGGCGAATCAACAGGTAGATGTAGCGACTGTTAGTAGTGAAGCATTAAGTCGTTTGGAAAGCACCAATCCTCAAGCTAGACAGAAAATTGAAATTATTTGGACATCGCCACTAATTCCTAGTGATCCCATTGCTTATCGTCGGGATTTACCAACAGATATCAAAAATAAGTTTCAAAACTTTTTCTATAACTACAAAGATGCAAAAGTTTTAGCACCTTTCAAAATATCTAGTTTCGTACAAGCTGAAGATAAAAATTGGCATACAATTCGAGAACTAGAAATTGGCAGAAAAATCCAAGAGACTAAAAATCAAGAAAATCTTAGTGAGCAAGAAAAACAACAAAAAATAGCCGAACTCAATCAGCAACTTCAAGAAATTCAGTAAACTGACGTTTATATACACGTAAAAAAATGCAGTCACAAAATCAGATAATTACTAACGCCTCTCCCTCTGTAGTAAAAATGTTAGAGAAAGAAGCAAAACTATTGAATATTAAAAGAGTTATTTTGCTTTTAGTAACTGTTGCCGCATTGATTTTTTCATATCATCAAAGCGAGTTAAATTTTCTTTTGCTGCTGCAACAAGGAGACAACATGGCGGAATATATTAGCGGATATTTTCCCCCAGACTTTAGTGATTGGAAATACTATTTATCAGAAATAATAATTACGATTTCAATGGGGATTTGGGGAACTGTAATGGCAGCGATCGCAGCTGTTCCTTTATCTATTCTAGCATCTAATAATATGTCTCCAATATGGGTTGTACAACCAACACGCCGGCTTTTAGATGCCATGCGTGCTATTAATGAAATCGTCTTTGCACTTATCTTTGTAGTGGCGGTAGGATTGGGACCATTTGCCGGAGTTTTGGCTTTATTTGTGCATACTACGGGTACTTTAGGTAAGCTGTTTTCAGAGGCTGTGGAATCAATTGAACCAGGACCAGTGGAGGGAATTAGAGCCACTGGTGCAAATCAAATCCAAGAAGTTATTTATGGAGTAATTCCCCAAGTCATGCCTTTATGGACTTCTTTTACTCTTTACAGATTTGAGTCTAATGTGCGTTCGGCTTCTGTGTTAGGAATTGTTGGTGCTGGTGGTATTGGTGTTTCACTATATCAAAGTTTTGGTGCATTTGAATATCAAAAAGTCTGTGTAATTCTGATTATTTTGGTTGTTGCTACGGGTATAATTGATTTACTTTCTGCAAGGGTGAGAAAGTGGCTAATTTAGGAGTTTTCAAAATATAATTCCATGCGATCACCCCGCAGTCTAGTTACACCATATTCAATGACTTTACCTGTTTGATCAATATTTACTGACTCTGCTAACAAAATGGGTTGATTGAGTGGTAATTGTAGCCATTTTGCATCTTGAGGCTGAACTAAACGAGCAGAAACACAGGTACTCCGACGGATATGATCACATCCATAAACCTGCTGTAAAAACTGAGAGATTGATTGTTTTTCTTCTAAAATCTTGATGTTTTTTGGTTCTAAAAAATTAGGAAATCGTTGCAGGGGAAAATATCCCGCACCCACACTAATAGGTTCTTCATCCGCAAAACCTAAACGCTCAATTAACGCTACTGGTTGACCATAATCTATTTCTAGTCCTTTAGAAATGGCATGATCAGCCACTAATTCTAAAACTCGCAGTAGTTGAAATCTGGACTGTAAACCTTGAGCTTTTAATGTTTGATTGTAACGCACACGCTGACCAATAGCATAGCGAATAGTTTTAGCAGCTATAAATGTTCCCTTTCCTCGGTCAACTCGTAAAAATCCTTCGTTTTTTAATAATGCGATCGCTTGTCTAATAGTATGACGATTAACTGCAAACTGTTCTGCTAACTTCATTTCCGTTGGTAATTGTTCCCCAATCTGATAAACCCCCTGATGTATGTTTTCTCGCAGTTGGTCAGCAATTTGAGCATAAATTGGGATTATTTCTTTCATTTATCAATAATTTAGATTGTCAATTTGTCAGAATTGGGTTAATCTATTCTCATCTAGATGTCTAGACAAGTTAAGAATAGTTTAAAACAAAATAGCACAACCTAACTTATGTCTACTGTGACACAGCGACAAGCATGGATGGCAATATTAGCAAAGACCGAATTAGAGCTATTAGAACCACTGGTAAACAAATTAGGTAACGTACCCAGCTATAGCTTTTTGCGATCGCCAGAAATTGGACTCACAATGGTGCGGGGACGTGCGGGAGGTACAGGAGAACCATTTAACCTGGGAGAAATCACCATAACTCGCTGTGTCGTTCAACTTGAGAGTCAAGGAGATGAAACCATTACAGGATTTGGTTATGTAGCAGGGCGATCGCAACGTCATGCAGAACTAGCTGCTGTTTGCGATGGGTTATTACAAACCCCAAACTGGCACGATCAGATCAATTCTGAAATAATTCAACCCTTGCAAATAGAACATCAAAAACAGCAACAACTCAAACAGCGTCAAACAGAAGCTACCAAAGTAAACTTCTTCACAATGGTAAGAGGAGAAGGGTAAATAAATGTCAAATATAGTTACACAATTACCGGGCTTTCAAGACTCAATTCACGATTCCCAAAGGACATTTCGGGCTTTACTTAATGCTAATTCTCGACCAGGAAAACCTTACCAAATTAATGCTGAAATGACTGTACCTGTGGATTTAATACCCGCTTGTGGTGCGGCTGCTTTAACATTGTTAGATTTAGATGTTTTCGTATGGTTACAACCGAATTTTTCAGATCAAGTTAAAGCTTGGTTATTGTTTCATACTGGCTGTCGTTTTACAGAACATCCAGAAAAAGCAGACTTTGCTTTAATTCAAGATTTAGAAAAATTACCAGAATTATCTATTTTTAAATGGGGGACAGCAGAAAAACCAGAAACCTCAACAACGCTATTAATACAAGTAGAAAGTTTTGCAACTGGAAAACCTGTAACTTTAACAGGAGCAGGAATTTTAGAGAAACAATTAATTACTCCCACACTTCCTCAGAAATATTGGGACTTGTGGAAACAGAACTATCAAGCTTATCCACAAGGATTAGATGTATTTTTATTCACAAAAAATCTAGTTATGGGGCTACCAAGGACAGCCAAAGCAGAGGTAACTTATGACCATTGAAATTCGCATTGCTAACCATGAGGATTGGCATTTATTAAACCAGCTTTATGCTGACATGAATAATCAATTACCCTTACCAAACAATGAAGCAGAAAAAATCCTCACAGAAATAACACAAGTTCCCAACTACAACATCTATCTTGCTTGTTTAAATCAGGAAGCTGTGGGTACTTTTAGCCTTCTTTATGTACCGACAATGATGCACCGGGTATATCACAAATTTGCAGTTTTAGAAGCGGTCACAGTGATTTCTCAAATGCGAGGAAAAGGAATTGGTAGCCAAATGGTAAAAACCGCCCTCCAACTCAGTGCAGAAGCTGGCTGTTATAAAGTTACACTCTCCTCCAATATAAAACGCGATCGCGCCCATAAATTTTATCAATCACTGGGATTTGCACAACATGGTTGGAGTTTTAATTGTCTAATTCAGCCAGGTAAGTAAATTAAAAAATGTGGGTGATAACAAAGATAAATCATGGCAAAATAAAAACAAAATTAAACCTAAAAATTCTTAGAGGTTGTTTGAAAAGTATTGTATGAAACCAATAAATCTCGAAAACCTAACCCCCCTACCCCCCTTCCCTACAAGGGAATGGGGATTTCAAAGCCTCTCCAGCAATAAAAGTAATTCCTTTCCCCTCTCCTTGTAGGAGAGGGTTAGGGAGAGGTACTCTTCGAGAAGCCTCTCCCCTTGCAGGAGAGAGGTTAATTTATACCTTACAAACTTTTCAGACATCTTCTTAATCAAAAATTACAAATTGCGAGTTATAAATTATGCCTTATGTTGCAGTCAAAGGTGGAGAAAAAGCAATTGAAAATGCAGAGAAACTACTGCAAAGCCGACGTAGAGGTGATCCTGCTATTCCCGAATTGAGCCTGGACCAAATTGAACAACAACTGACCCTAGCAGTCGAAAGGGTAATGTGTGAAGGTAGCTTATATGATCGAGAATTAGCAGCCTTAGCAATTAAACAATCTTGGGGTGATTTAGTCGAAGCAATTTTTTTATTAAGAGCCTATCGGACAACACTACCACGCTTTTACTACAGTCAGCCATTAGACACCAGCAAAATGCAGATTCAACGCCGCATTTCTGCCATTTTTAAAGATGTTCCAGGAGGACAAAAATTAGGGACAACCTTTGATTATATTCATCGTTTACTAGACTTCAAATTAATAGCAGAAGGACAAATTCCTCCAGCACCAGAAGCAGAAGCAATTACAGAATCAGTTCCCCGTGTAATTGACACCTTGGATAGAGAAGGACTGATGCAAGCAGAAGAAGAATTTATAAATTCCCCATCTGATGAACCATTTGATCTGACTCGTGAACCATTGACATTTCCAGCCCAAAGAGATGCAAGACTGCAAAATTTAGCCCGTGCAGATGAGGGGTTTTTATTATCTTTAGCATATTCTACCCAACGGGGTTATGGCAGAAACCATCCTTTTGCGGGAGAAATTCGCATGGGGGAAGTTGAAGTGGTGATTTGTCCAGAAGAATTGGGATTTGAAATAGCGATCGCAGATATTACAGTTACCGAAGTGCAAATGGTAAATCAGTTTAAAGGTAGCGAGGAATTACCTGCACAATTTACCCGTGGTTATGGTCTTACCTTTGGTTACAACGAACGCAAAGCCATGTCAATGGCCTTAATAGATAGAGCAATGCGAGCCGAAGAATTAGGGGAAACAATTCAAGGCCCAGCCCAAGATATCGAATTTGTACTTTCCCACTCCGACAACGTACAAGCACAAGGTTTTGTTCAACATCTTAAACTTCCACACTACATAGACTTTCAATCCGAATTGAATTTAGTGCGGAAAATTAGAGGCGGTAATTCGTAATTCGTAATTCGTAATTCGTAATTCGTAATTAAGAAGTTTTGGTGTTGCTGAGTTAGACCATGAAAATGGAAAATTTAACATCTCTAACTTTGCGCCTTTGCGTGAGATATTCATCCCTCAATTCAGTAAAGCCAGAAATTTAGATAGTTTACCTCAGTGATAACAACAGAAAATATGCAAATACTATCAAAACTAAATAACAGAAAAGTTGCTATTCAAGGAGTAACAGTTTTAACTCCTGATGGGTGGTTAAAAGATGCCACAGTTTTAATAGCAGATAGAAAATTTATCAGCATTGATCAAACCATTAGTCCCGATGGATTTGATTTGGTAAATGGTCAAGGATTGCAAATGTTACCAGGGATTATTGACTTACATGGTGATGCTTTTGAAAGGATGATTTGTCCTCGTCCGGGAGTTAACTTTCCTTTATCAATAGCGATCGCAGATAATGATCGCAACCTCTTAGCATCGGGAATCACTACTTTCTACTGTTCCATCACCGATTCTTATGAACCAGGTTTACGCAGTCGAGATTCTGCTCGAACTTTAATTGATTTTATCTTAGGAACAGGTCAACAAGTTTTAAATTGCAATCATCGTATTCATATCAGACACGAAGAAGCAAATATAACAGAACATCAAGAATTATGTGATTGGATGGAATCTGGCCGTGTGCATATTTTATCCATCAATGATCACCTACCACCTCCAGGAAATGAAAAGAGATTGAACCGCTATCTGAATAGTGTGAAACAAAGATCATCCATGTCCATAGAAGAAATTGAAATATTAATTAACCAAGTAAGAGAAAAGCGACATCAAGGAGCAGCACAAATAGAACAACTAGTAGATTTAGCCCATACCCAAAAAATCCCCCTAGCATCCCATGATGATGACAGTTTAGAAAAAGTATTACTGAGTCAAAAACGACAAATTGCGATCGCAGAATTTCCCGCTACTGTAGACTTAGCAGCTAAATCTCGTGAATATGGTGCAGCAGTTCTCATGGGTGCGCCTAATTTAGTCCGTGGTGGTTCTCACTTAGGCTTAATGAGCGTAGCTGAAGCAGTTAAAAATAACGTCATAGATTGTCTTTGCTCAGATTATCATTACCCTTCCCTATTTTATGCACCCTTTAAATTACAAGAACTAGGATTAATGTCCTTTGAAAAAGCATGGTCATTAGTTTCCAGTCAACCAGCAGCAGCAGTAGGAATAAGCGATCAAAAAGGCAAAATTGCCCCTGGTTTAGACGCTGATTTCCTATTAATATCTCCTGAACATCATCCCATATCTTCCATTACATCTGTTTATGTAGCAGGACAAGAAGTTGCTCGATATCAAATCAAATAATGCAAATAATTATGAAACCTACTCTAGAAAACATTATTGAACTATTCACCACCAAAGGTTCTCAACTGTATGGTGCAGAAGCCGTCACCCAACTAGAACAAGCCTTACAATGCGCTACCTTAGCTGAAACATCAGATCAAAACCACGAATTGATTACCGCTTGTTTACTCCATGATTTAGGGCATTTAATCCATAATTTGGGAGATAATCCAGCAGTTCAAGGTATAGATGATCGCCATGAATATCGAGCCATACCCCTACTAAATCAGATGTTTAGTCCAGCAGTCACAGAACCAATTAGACTTCATGTCACCGCCAAACGCTATCTTTGTGCAGTTGATCCTGAATATTGGGAAAGCCTCTCAGAAGCATCCAAATGCAGCTTAGAACTACAAGGAGGCATATTTTCATCTCAACAGGCAGAAAACTTTATTTCTCAGCCCTATGCTCAAGATGCAGTGCAGTTAAGAATTTATGATGACAAAGCCAAAATCAGCAATCTACAAACACCTGAATTAAATTACTTTATACCAATTATATATAAGGCTGCACAAAATCATGAAATCCATTAATTCCAGAACTTATGAATATCGAACCGCAGAGGAATAGGAGTTTGAGAGATATTTGGCATAAGTCCTAAATTCATCCGTCTTCATCTGCGTTCATCCGCGTCCATCTGCGTTCAATTATTAAAACAGCCTCTTTGATATGCCGAATCAAATGAATATTTCTCCCTCTTCCCAATCTCCAGAAACAGGCTTTAATTTTGCTTATTTAGACGAACAAACAAAGCGTTCTATTCGTCGTGCTTTGCTAAAAGCTGTAGCCATTCCCGGACATCAAATTCCCTTTTCTTCCAGAGAAATGCCCATGTCTTATGGCTGGGGTACTGGAGGTATTCAAGTAACGGCTGCTGTAATTGGTGAAACTGATGTATTGAAAGTGATTGACCAAGGCGCAGATGACACCACTAACGCCGTAAATATTCGTCGCTTTTTTAAAAAAGTTTGTGGTGTAAAAACAACAGAAAGTACACAAGCAGCAACTTTAATTCAGACTCGTCACCGCATCCCCGAAACACCGCTACAGGAAGGACAGATTTTAGTTTACCAAGTCCCCATTCCTGAACCTTTGCGCTGGCTAGAACCCTCATCTGTAGAGACTGGCAAAATGCACGCCTTAGAAGAATACGGAGGTATGTACGTCAAGCTATACGAAGACATTACTACACATGGACACATTGCCACATCCTACGATTATCCGGTGATGGTGCATAACCGTTATCTGATGAGTCCTAGTCCTATTCCTCGCTTTGATAATCCTAAAATGCAGATGAATCCAGCATTACAGCTATTTGGGGCTGGGAGGGAAAAGCGCATATATGCAATTCCACCATACACAAATGTCAAAAGCCTCGACTTTGAAGATCATCCCTTCACCGTTGAAAAATGGGACAAAGCCTGTGAATTATGTGGTTCCACAGAAAGCTACCTAGATGAAGTCATTATTGATGATCAAGGTGGAAGAATGTGGATTTGTTCAGATACAGACTTTTGTACAAACAATAGAGATAAAAAATAACCAAAAAGGAATTACTTACTCTCTGCGTCTCTGCGTCTCTGCGTGAAAAAAATCATGACTAAACCCATTCTACAAATTCATCAACTCAGTAAATCTTACGGCGCAATCAAAGCGTGCGATCGCATTTCCTTTGATCTCTATCCTGGTCAAGTTCTCGGTATTGTCGGCGAATCAGGTTCAGGAAAGTCTACTTTACTAAGTGCGATCGCTAACAACATTTCCATTAATCAAGGTCATATTACTTATACCAATTCCCACGATGAAGATTTAGAAATTTTGCAACTAGCAGAAGCTAAACGACGGTTATTGATGCGAACAGAGTGGGGCTTTGTCCAGCAAAATCCCCGTGATGGTCTGCGAATGAAAGTTACGGCTGGAGCCAATATTGGCGAACGTTTACTAGATATTGGAGTACGACACTATGGCAAAATTCGGGATGAGGCCACCCATTGGTTAGAGGAGGTAGAAATTGACCCGGCGCGGATAGATGATCTACCAATCCAATTTTCTGGAGGAATGCAGCAAAGATTACAACTTGCCCGTGTATTAGTCACCCGTCCTCGATTGATATTAATGGATGAACCCACAGGAGGTTTAGACGTGTCAGTACAGGCGAAATTATTGGATTTATTGCGATCGCTTGTCCGTAATTTTAATCTCAGCGTGATTCTAGTTACCCACGATATCGGCGTAGTCAGACTTTTAGCACACAGATTATTAGTTATGCAGCAAGGACAGGTAGTGGAATCAGGTTTAACAGACCAAGTGCTTGATGATCCACAACATCCATACACTCAACTACTAGTCAGCGCCGCTTTAACACCATGATTTTTGGACGGTTGAAACGCTCAAATTTTCATTAGTCCACACAGGTGGACTTGGTTTGTATAGGCGCGATTTCTAATCGCCTGGTTTTTTTACTTAACTTCTTAACTATGCAATCATCAACCCTTAACCATCCTTCAGTAAAATTTCCAAATCTTGCACTTTTGCAAGTTGAAAATGTGCAAAAAAGTTTTACTCTCCATCAGCAAGGAGGTACTAATTTATCAGTTTTACAAGGAGTATCTTTGAGCGTGAATGCTGGAGAATGTGTAGCCCTATCTGGAAAATCTGGAAGTGGAAAATCTACATTTATGCGCTGTTTATATGCCAACTATCGCGTTAATAGTGGTTCTATATGGGTAAAACATGAACAAAATTGGGTCAATTTATGCCAACTCGATCCCCATGAAATCATAGCCGTTCGACAAAAAACAATTGGTTATGTCAGCCAGTTTCTAAGAGTCATTCCCAGAGTACCAGCCTTAGAAATCGCCGCAGAACCACTTTTGGAATTAGGGATTTCTATAGATATTGCATACAAGAAAGTTAAAGACTTATTTCACAGACTCAACCTCCCAGAAAGACTGTGGAATATTTCTCCCACCACCTTTTCTGGAGGTGAAAAACAACGGGTAAATATTACTCGTGCCTTAGCAGTTGATTATCCAATTTTACTATTAGATGAACCAACCTCAGCCCTAGATGCAACCAATAGCCAAGTAGTCATCGAATTGCTGCAACAAAAAAAAGCCCAAGGCTGCGCCTTAATTGGCATTTTCCACGACGAAGAAGTGCGATCGCAACTTTGTAACCGCCAATTAACATTTAACATTTGACAGCAGCTTTCATGTATTTGTACAACACTCTTGTATTTCTCTTCCTTTCTTCCTTTGCGACTTTGCGCCTTTGTGTGAGCTATAAATATGAATGAGCAAATTTACACCAACTATCGCCTACAACTACCAGATCAAGAAATACTCGGTACATTAGTAGTCAGAGATGGATTGATTGCTGATATTCAACCAGGGATTGTGAATTCAGGTGAAAATGGTGAGGGAGATTATCTGTTACCAGGATTGATTGAATTACATACTGATAATCTTGAACGTTGTATGTCACCCCGTCCAGGTATTCGTTGGCCTTTAGAAGCAGCAGCAGTTTATCATGACCGAGACCTAGCCAGTGCAGGTGTGACAACAGTTTGTGATGCGATCGCCATTGGTGATATCGCAACTAGTTCTCCGCGCTTAACTAACTTTTCTCAAATGATTGATGTCATCTCCCAAAGAGAAGCCAAAGGTAGTTTTTGTGTAGAACATCGCATACATTTGCGTTGTGAATTAGCTTATGAACAGGTTTATGAAATTACCGCAGAATATGCCAATCATCCTCTATTATCAATGATTTCTTTAATGGATCATACTCCTGGTCAACGACAGTTTATCAGGTTAGATAAATTTAAAGAATATTACATGGGTAAACATGGTGTGACTGCTGATCAAATGGAAGATTTCATTATCACTCGTCAGCAAAAACAACAAATATATGCACAGAAAAATCGTCTAGCTTTAGTAGAACTTGCTGATGCTAACGGTATTTCCTTAGCTAGTCATGATGATGCTACTGTAGAACACGTCCAGGAAGCGGTGGAAAATGGAGTCGTCTTAGCGGAGTTTCCCACCACTTTAGAAGCTGCTAAAGCTGCACACAGTTTAGGATTACAAGTTTTAATGGGTGCGCCTAATTTAGTGCTGGGTGGTTCTCATTCAGGTAATGTTTCCGCAATGGAACTGGTATTAGAAAATTTAGTGGATGTGATTTCTTCTGATTACGTTCCCCAAAGCCTATTACAATCTATTTTTATGATTGCCCATAAGACTGGTAAACCTATTTATGAAGCCATGCAATTATTTACCAGTAATCCAGCCAAAGCTATTAATTTATTTAGCGATCGCGGTAGTCTGGAGATAGGTAAAAAAGCCAATTTGATCACTGTTCATGATGATGGTATTGTACCCCGGATAATGAAAACTATTTGTCGGGGCGATCGCGTAAGTTAAACAATTATACCTCTCATTGATTCAATATCTGACTCAGATATTTTGGCTAAATTTTCTGTTGCTTTGAGTTATTAACATTGCTCTCACCCAAAAGCTGACAGACCCCAGATTATTTGCAAACATACCAAAATGCCCTTGTTTTTGGTTTCAAGGGTTGATGTTTGCAGTTCGCTACATCTACTGCTCAAATAGTAAGTTTGTTACGAGCCTTAAGTATTTGCAAAAATGCTGGAACCTTCTCAGTTTTTAGGGTCGAGTTTTGGGGCGCAGCCTATTAGAACCTATACTGACGCGATTGGTATTGCTGAAACCTTTGTGCGGTAGGTGTTCTAATTTTTGGATTTCATCGAAAACCAGTGATATGGAAAAAGTATTCGCCAAATAAATATCTTAATTTACCCAAGCTAAAATTTCCCGCAGACATAACTTCTCTCTGGCGGTAATCTTGGCTGAAATCATCAGCTAGAAAGTAATCCCCATATTTCTGATGGGAATTATGGAGATTATATTGCAATTTCATCTCATCACCTGTAATATCTATGACTACACCCAAAACAACTGTAACTTGATAGGGTAAGTGTAGATTAAACTCAGGAGTCCAAGGTCGGTATGTGGTTAAATATTTTTCATCAATGGAAACACAGGTCTTTGAAAAGTTTTATGGCGTTGTTTTTGGTAGGAATTGGCTTGAGTAGTGCGATCGCCGCCTGCTCTCCTTCTCCTGGTGATAGTGGCAGTACTGCACAAACCAAAGAACTGACCCTGGTAAGCTACGCCGTTACCCGCGCCGCTTATGAAAACATCATTCCCCTATTCACCAAACAATGGCAAGAAACAACTGGACAAACAGTCAGATTTGACCAAAGCTATGGTGGTTCAGGCTCCCAAACCCGTGCGGTGATCGATGGCTTAGAAGCCGATATCGTCGCCCTAGCACTATCCGCAGATACCTTGCAACTCCAGGATGCCGGACTAATTCAACCAGGATGGGAGAAAAAAACACCCAATAACGATGGAATTGTTCACCGTTCCGTCGGCGTAATTGTTACCCGCGAAGACAACCCCAAAAACATTAAAGACTGGGACGATTTAGCCCGTGATGATGTCAGCGTCATTACCGCTAACCCCAAAACATCCGGCGGCGCGCGTTGGAACTACATGGCCTTGTGGGGGAAAGTCACCAAAACAGGCGGCACGGAACAACAAGCCAAAGACTTTGTGACTAAAGTCTACTCCAATGTGCCAGTATTACCCAGAGATGCCCGTGAAGCCACAGATGCATTCTTTACCCAAGGACAAGGAGATGCACTGATAAATTATGAAAACGAAGTCATCTTAGCTAAACAACAGGGGCAGGAATTACCTTACATAGTTCCCGAAATTAATATTTCCATTGATAACCCCATAGCCGTAGTAGATAAATATGTAGATCAGCGAGGAAACCGCGAAGTAGCAGAAGCCTTTGTCCAATTTCTCTTTACCCCCGCAGCCCAGCGCGAATTCGCCAAAGTGGGTTTCCGACCAGTAGTACCAGAAGTAATTGCGGAATTTGCCGACAACTATCCCCAAATCTCTAACCTGTTCACCATTGAAGACTTTGGCGGCTGGAATCAAGTTAGTCCTAAATTCTTTGCCGATGGCGCAATTTTTGACGACATCCAAGCCAATATTACCCGACGCTAGGTCTAACTGTTTCGGCAACCAAAACACTAGCTTTCTTACTTTTCAGACATCCTCTTAGCTCGACTTTATCCAGAATTAAGAACTTGGTTTACCTATTTGGTAAATACTTTTTCCATAGCACTGATTTTCGATGAAATCCAAAAATTAGAACACCTACCACACAAAGGTTTGAGTGATACCAATCGCATTGTGAAAAAAATGGCTAAAGTCGAGCTTAGGGTTACATAGTTTTTGTATGCAACCATACTCCTTTATTTGATGATTAATATGCTTCAGGAACAAAAAATTATATCTGAGGAAAGAGGAAACAGCTATATGATTACGACACAATATAATTATTCCACCTCAGCAGCCCAAAACGATTTTAACTAACCTTTGCGATGCCATCATTGTGGTAAACATAACTTATTGTTAGCTTGATATTGTAGTTCCTGCACCGATTAAAAAATAACCAGTAAATAGGTATAATTATGACTGTAACGACAGACCAAGAACTACAAACCAAAGTTCTAGATAAACTTCATTGGGATGACCGTATAAATGCGGCAGATGTTGGTGTAACTGTTGATCATTTCCAAGTCACCTTGCGGGGAACAGTGCCTAGTTATCGAGCTAAAAATATTGCCGAAAAAGATACTAAAGAAATAGAAGGAATTACAGAGGTAATGAATCATCTACAAGTAGAGTATCCTTCCCATATTTCTATCCCTATAGATGAAGAGATCGCCTCTAATGTGTCAAATTCTCTGACTTGGGACCCAGATATTGATGCTAACAAAATTGATGTCAGCATTATTGGTGGTTTGCTAACTTTGCGCGGGACAGTAGACGCTTATTGGAAAAAATTTCAGGTAGAGGATATAGGTTACGGAATTACTGGGGTAATTGATATTATCAATGAACTAGCAGTAGTCCCCACGAAGAAACCTCAAGATGAAGAAATTGCCAGAAGTATTGAGAATGCTTTAGAGCGAAATAGCTTTGTAGAAGCGGAAGATGTAAATGTAATAGTAGAAAATGCCAGAGTTACCCTCACTGGCTTTGTTGCTAATTGGGCGGCGTGGAGAGCAGCACATAATGCAGCTACTTATACCAAAGGAGTGATTAAAGTAGTTGATGGATTAGCTATTCGTTATCTGGAAGAACAACAATTTTTAGCTGAAGATTAAACTGTGCATTTTCATATTTATTGGATAATTGGACAGATTTTATCTTCTGGCTGACCGTCTTTATGATTCCAGTCTTCCAGTAATTCACTGATTTCTGAGCGTAAAGTTAGTAACTGAGAAATTTGGCTATCAATTTGTGAAAGTTTTTCTGCTAACTTGTCTTTAATATCGCTACAGGGGGGGGTTCCTTGGTCATAGACCTCAAGAATCTCTCGAATTTCTTCTAGACTCAGGCCTAAATTTTGCGCTCTTTTAATGAATGCTAACCGCCTTAGTACATCTGCCGAGAATTGGCGAAAACCGCCTTCTGTACGTCCAGATGATTCAATTAAACCTAAACTTTCATAATAGCGAATTGTCCGAATTGAAATTCCACTAAGGTTTTTTATCTGACCAATTAAAAACAGTTTTTTATTCTGAGTTAACACGGCAAATTCCCCTAACTCTTGTATTTATTATGTCATATTTTATCAAAAATATTAGTAGTTAAATTTATATTTGGTTGCAGAAATTTGAAATTTACTGTATATACTATAATCATAATTATTTAATTGACAAAAAACTAGGTTTTTATGTATAGGATTTGAGGTTAATTATAAACTGTATATAAAATTAGTTCTGCAATTATATTTCCTGGTACTAAAAGTAACTTTTTATGAAATATTTTCATGTTACTTGTAGATTAACCGCTTCACTTTAAGTGAAACCCTGAAAATGAATGTTAATTTGCAGAACCTTAACTCAACTCATAAGCCTAGAATCTTTAATAATCCGGAACGTTTTGTTGAAGGATGGTACTGGGTTATGCCATCCAAACAACTGCGGGTTACAGAGGTCAAATCTGTAAAAATTTTGGGTAGGGAATTAGCGATTTACCGTGGTAAAGATAAAAAAGTAGTAATAGTTGATGCCTACTGTCCGCACATGGGCGCTCATCTAGCGGAGGGTAAAGTTGAGGGTAATGAACTCCGTTGTTTTTTCCATCATTGGAAGTTTGATGAGGAAGGATTTTGTGTTGATATTCCATGTATAAATCAACCGATTTCTATTAAGTTACAAACTTGGCCGACGGCGGAAAAGTATGGGATGATTTGGGTTTGGACTGGAGATATACCGAAACAATCTCTACCTTTTGTTTTGGAGTTAGAAAATAAGGAATATGATGTTGCCTTGGGTGATTATTTTTTGATGAACTGTCACCCGAATACGTTCATGATTAATCCTATTGATGTTCAACACTTTCAGACGGTTCATAAACTCTCATCAGAAATTGCTTTTGAAAAGCAGGAAATTAATCAGAATGCTATTATTTTCAGCAATAGTAAGCCTATTCCTAAAAAATCAATTTCTTCCGTTCTGATTCGTCTTTTATGCAAAAAAAATATTGCTCATAATGTTTGCTATTGGTACGGTAGCACTAACATTGTGACTATTGGGACTGATTTTTTCCATGTTTACATTATGTTTGCGATGCGCCTCTTGGAAGGGGGAAAATCTGAGGGTCAGGTGATGCTGATGACGGAAAAACGGCGGGGAATTTTTGGTTGGTTCTATAACCGAGTGGTGCTGTCGCTGACTAAAATTTTGGGGACACATTTTATTCAGGATGATGTGAAGATTTTTCAGACAATTCAGTTTGATTTGAAAACTCCAATTAAGGCAGATAACTCAATTATGCAGTTTGTCAACCATCTGGAAAGACAAAAACCCCTGATGTTGAAGACTTGGAAATTAGCGCGATCGCAAAATGTTGAGATAAAAGAAACTCGTGAAAAAGAGTATGATACCAAGTCTAATGATTAATAGACCTCTGGGATCAAAGGATGTTGAGATTATTAATTCTGAGCCTTTACAGCGTTTCAGTAGTACACAAAAATAAAAATGAAGTGGCCAAGCCACTTCATAATTCCCAGGTAGAACCTAATGATGAGTATAACGACTATCACAATTATAAATAGTATAAACTAACACTTATTTAGGAAAAATCTCTGTTCTCCTAGCCTTCTGGGTGAGGTGAAAGATTCAAAATCGTCTTTGAAACTCGATTACAGCCCGACTATCATCTTCTAAATTAGTGGAAGCACGCAGACGAATTTCGTTATTAATGCGGTAATTTACACCCCACTGAAAGGGGTCATTTGCTGTCAAAATTTTGATACTGGAAACAGAAAATTTAGGAGAAACGTCAATACCCGCTTCTGCTGCCAATTCTAGACTAGAGCTACTCCTACCGGCTTCGGGATTGTTAGAAACAATTGTGGGAAATATCCGGAGTTCACTTAACCCGAAAGCATTACCAAGTTGATTAAAGGCTGATTGAAAGTTACTGAATACAGCTGAACCGGCAATATTAATTAGTCCCAAAGTGGTATTTCCACCTCCCTGACCATCGACTAACCCACCTCCCAATAAAGCGACAATTTCCGTTTCCGAGCGAGATGGACTGCTGGTGAGTTCTATTGATTCATTAATTTGACTGGCAAAACCTTGGACATTGGCTTCGACTTGCACACTTTCTAAGGCTGCTAACCCGGCGGTATTTGCGCGTGTTAAATCACTACTCTGAATTACATCTAGTACCTTGGCGACTAAGCGAACATCTAATTCAGGGTCGCGGGGTTGTTCGGCTGTAAAAGTAGCTGTATGTTTGTAACCACGAGCGAGGTTAAACTGCGTGGTAAACAAATTCACGCCACCTTTTTCTAACCTGATTGTACCTTGGGGTATGGGTTCAGCAAAGGAGCCATTAACGATCAGGTTCCCTGTGGCTTGAAAACTCAGAATGGGCGGATTTTTAATTTCTACGTTTTTACCAAGTTCTATGGATAAATTATTAAATATCGCCAATCCTTCCTGGTTATTAGGTTGAATCTGCTTGTTGGCTGTGGAGGATGACAGGCTATTGGTATCAGGCTCTGGGTCACTATTATCTGTGAGTAAAACCTGACCATCGAATAAGTTGACTTGACCGCCAATTTCGGGATTGAGTGCAGAACCTGTAATCTGTAAATTGCCACTTGCGCCTCCTTGGTACAAGCTTTCGAGATTCAAGGTTAGTTCATCGACATTAAGAAGGAGGGGATTGTCAAAATCTTGTTGTCCGTTGTTGAAGATGGGAATTTGACCAGATGCGATGACATTACCTCGGCTGAACTGACCCTCTAGGTTTTCTACTAAGATATGATCAAAATCAAATAGTATTTTTCCGTTGACATTTCTGATTTTTTCTGGTAAAGCTTGGGCTGCAAAGGTGGCATTGTTGACGGTGGCTATGCCATTGACTATTGGCTTCGCTCTTGTTCCGTGTACTTGAATATCTATGTCTCCTTCACCCTTCTCAAAGGCTACCTGATTAGTTAAGAGATTTAAGATTGCTAATCCCTCATTTTTCACCTTGATATCCAAACTAATTTCATTGTTTTCTGGTGCTACAGAGGCAAAAGGTAGTTTATAGGGGATGCTACCAGTAATATTTACTGGTTCTGTTTTCACCACTGAGAGTTTGCTGTAAAAGTTTAAGCGCCCGTTAGCATAACTAAAACTGGCTATAGCTGAGTCTACTGGCTGCTGATTTAATGTTCCTTCTGTGATGTAGAAATCTCCTGTGCTTTGGGGATTGGGAATGCTACCTGCTATTGCAGCTGTACCACTGAGATTACCTGAAATACCCACTGGGAGGGTAACGAAATTATTGAGTAACTGGATGGGAAAATTCTTTACCCGCAACTGACCGGATTGATCATCGCCACCGATATTACCTGCGAAGACGAGACTGCTATCGTCTAAGGAAATCCGTAATGGTCGTAATTGCAAAATCCCGTTGGCAAATTTACCTTGAGCAAGTATGTCATCAACACTATAGAAACGGTTGGGTTCTGCTTGTTTACCCCAGCTAAGATTTTCACCGTTCAAGTTAAACTCAACTGATAAGCCTTGCTCTGTGGCAGTATCTACACCTATTTCGCCGTTAAAGGTTCCTTGTAAGTCTGCTAAATCTGGGATGGGACTAAATTCGCGCCGGATTTCTGTTTGCGCCTTGATGACGGCATCAATTTCATAAAAGCGTCGGAGTTGGTTTAGTAAAGACTGTTGGGGTAATCCACGGGAGTTAGTGGCGAGATCGCTGGCTGTGCCATAGATTGGCTCTGCTGTGCCACGTTGAAAATCTTGTAGTTCAAATATCTGGGCTACGGTTAAGACATCTTGGATTTTACCTTGATTGATGTTTAATTTGCCCTGGAGTTGCGGTCCTTGAGGGGTTTGGCCAAAGTTGCCATTAAAGGCATAACGACTATCACCTGTGACAAATTGGCTGCTAGTGACGGTGGCTTTACCATTACTGTAGTTGAATTGGGCTGCTAGGCGATCGCCTGTAATCCGGCCAATTTTTGGGGAGGCGATCGCTAAATCTCCCTGTGCTGCATAAGTATCCTGATTAACCAGTAAATCCCCAGTTAACAACCCCTGTACCGGAGCCGCACCTACACCCAGTTGACTTGGTGGGATTAAATTGAAAATTCCTAAAGGAAAATTAGCCACCTGAATAGCTAAATCATCCCCTTGGGCTTCACCTGTAGCTAATGCTTCTTCCTTCTGGACTACAAAAGATTGGGGGCGATTTTGGGCATCCAGATTCACAGCAATCCGGTCTCTATCCCCGCTAACATCTAAGCTCAAACCTTGACCTCTACCAGATGTCACATTTCCAGTTAACAAAGGCTCAAAAGCGATATCTTGGACAACCAAATTCCGTAACCCTAATTTCCCATTCACATTTGGAGAAATCAGATTCCCAGTAATTTGTCCGGCAAAATCCACATTTCCCGCCACAGCCAACTGATTCGGCAGAGTAATTGGTAACTGTTCTAGATTGTAATTCTGGGCTTCAACCTGAAGATTTAACTGAGTAACCTTCGGGATACCTGCAATCTGAGAATTAGTTAAAATATCGCCACTTACATTTAACCCCCTGGCTACAGCTTGTTGAATAGCCAGCTTTTCACCAGTCCAAGTAAGTGCCGCCATCAAAGGTTGCTCAATACCTGGCAGACCTTGAGATAATTGTACTTGTCCCGCCGCCCGCACATCAGCTAATTTGGCAGATCCCAAAATCCCAGCCACCTGCAACTTACCGCCAAAATTACCCCGTAACTGCTGATTTAACTGATTTAACTGCACCCCTTCCGCATCAACTACAGCCTGATAACGACCATTAGCCACTTGAATATTCGTGGCTGTAATTCTTCCCCCGGCAACATTCAACCGTCCCTTACCAGTACCTTGGATAGTTTGGGGACTAAAGGATTCCACAGACCCCGCCACATTCAATTCCCCAGTTAAGCCGCCCTCGAATCCTGGTGGTACAGCTACCAACTGCTCTAAAGGCAGATTATTAGTTTGAACTAGGGCTTGATAGCGACCATTAGCTAACTGAATATTAGAGGCTGTAATTCTTCCTCCAGGGAGATTTAGCCTTCCCTCACCAGTGCCTTGGATAGTTTGGGGACTAAAGGACTCCGCAGACCCCGCCACCTTAAATTCCCCAGTTAACGACCCTTGTAAATTTTCCGGGACTGCTGCTAACTCCTGCATAGCCACATTATTGGCTTTGACGTTGGCTTGATAGCGACCGTTAGCTAATTGGATATTCGCAGCTGTGACAGTGCCACCTGCTACATTTAGCCGGGCTTCACCAGTAGCGCGTAAAGTGTTGATTCCGAAATTTTCTGTGTTCCCAGCGATTTGAAACGTACCCGCCAAGGGACTATTTAAAACTGGAGGAGATGCTTTCAATATCCGCCCCAGTCTGACATCATTAGCTACAAGTTGCGCCGAAAAGTTTTGGTTGTCTAACTGAATTCGAGAAACTGCAACTGTACCACCGCCAATATTGACTCCTGCGCCTGTGGTACGAATTGTGGCAATTTGAAAGGGTTCGGCGCTACCTTCCAGGATCAGACCACCATTAAATTCTGCCCCGGCTAAAGAAATATTTTCCAGTTGATTTGGGTCTACAAAGGGTGTCAACCCCACACCAGAGGCTTGGGCAACGGCTTGCCAACGCTGGTTAGCAAAACTCCCGGAACCGCGCACCATTCCCCCACCGACATTTAAGGCGACATTGCGGAAAAGGACAGTTTTATCTGCGTTAATCACGGTTTCACCAATACCGGGATAAGTGGCTTCTGGGACTTGCCATTTCACCACAGTTTGCACATTATCTCCCGCACCAGTTAATTGGGCTGTGGCGGAAACAGTGCCGATTTGAATGGAGGATGTGGTTTGGTAAATTTGCGCTAAAGCATCCCCTGCAATACTTTTACCTGCGAAATTAAAATCTAATTGGGGGGTTGTGCCGAGTTTGATGTTACCAATACCTGTAATTTCTCCACCCACTGCGGCTTTGCCCTGAATGTCTCGGAAGCTGACTAAATTAACATGAGGCGCAAATTCAAACTTACTGGTAATTTGATTAAATTGAATTTTATCAATTTGGGCAGTTTTGATGGTGGCAATTGTGCCTGAGAGGACTGGTTTGGTAATGGGGCCAAGCATCTGTAAGTTAGCTTGCAATTCCCCAGTTACAGGTACTGGTAATTTAAGATTTAGACTTCCTTGAGTATCGGCGACACTAACAGCATTGATCCGACCTGCTAATTTATAGCCTGTTTCCGCGTCTATAATGCCTGTGGCTACCAGAGGAATTTTGCCGTAACTAGTAGTGATGTTATTTAGTTGTACTTCTGTTCCCTGAAAGCGGACGAGTCCTTGGGTATTTAAAAAAGCTTGGGGGACATTGGGAATTTGCAGGGTTACGCCTTGTAAGTTAGCAGTACCAAATAGGAGGGGTGGCTGTTCTGGTGCGAGTTCAATCTGCAAGTCGCTGTTAACTGTTCCTGCTTCCAAGTCGAAAGGTAACTTAATCAGGTCGGTAACTTTACTAGCTAATAAGTCTTGCGATCGCAGTTGTAATTTAAATGCTAATGTTTGCGGAACTGCCTCACCTCGAAGCGCAATATTCCCCCCATCCTCTGCTTCACCCCTAAGATTAAATTTAATTAGTTTATTCTCTTGTAGCAGTTGGGCTGTGCCATTGATTTTTGTCAACCCTACCGGGGTCACGGTAGATGTAACACTTTTATCTTCACCCTGCCGTACTAATACTAACTTGCCATTACGAAATCGCAGTTTATCTAAATCAGTTTTAATCAGTCCTGGTTTCTCTGGGGCGGCAATTTTAGTACTAATCCACGCCCCTTGATCATCTTGTTGAATATAAATATCTGGATTAATTAAAGTGACATCTAACTTTAATTGACGTTGAAAAATTAATTGCCACGGATTAAAACCCACTTTTACAGCATCCACTACTGCCCGATCTGTATCCGTGGCTGTAGCTGGAATAGTGGAAGCCCCAAATTCTACTCCCGTCAAGGAAAAGCCCGTAACCTCTCCTAAATTTACTGGACGGTTAAGTGTATTTGTAATTCCATTGGTTGCCAGGGGTGTTAATTCATTATTGACAAAACTCCACAAGCGCCAAATACCTCCGCCCATTGCCAATAGCACTAGTACGCCCAGGGCAATGCCACCACGACTAAATAACAGCAACCATAAGCGCTTACCTGCGAAGGAATGGGAAGATTTTTCTTTGTTAGGAGATTTAGTCATGATAATTTCACTGATGACTGGGTGTCGCTGGGTGATTGCTAGCGTAATTCTTATTCCAGGATACAAACCTATTGGGAAATTTGGGGAGTATGGGGGAAAAGGGAGGGGAGCAGGGGAGCGGAAAGAAAAGGATCAAGTAAAGGTACTGTAGGCGATCTGGTTCAATCCTACCTTGCATTGATCAGACACAAGCGATCGCTCTTGTGAAACCTGCTACTTCAGTTAATAATTGTGTATCAGCAGCAACACTTAGCCATACAGTTGGTAGTATCCCGTATAGTTACGTAATCTCAGCTATGGGTAAACCACAAATTGCTATCAGAATGCCTCCATCTTTACTGGAAGAACTCAACAGCCATGTTGAGCTAACTGGTACGTCGAAAACTGATGTTGTTGTGAGTGCGATCGCTGACCGTAGGTATCGCTCAGTAAATTTAATCTAATGAAAGTGGACTACATTAAGTACAAGTTAGGAGAGCTAAAATAAATTATGACAACAGTAATATTTATTCATGGAATCTCAGTCAGAGAACCTGTACTTTCAGAAACATTTACACAAATCAAAGGAAAACTTCTGGAAGAACTGCCAAACTTAACAGTAGTTTCTTGTACATGGGGGGATTCTCTAGGAGCTAGATTAAATGCCGATGGTGCTTCTATTCCTCTCTATGATTCTACTCGAAATGATAATCAAGCAACTCAACCTGATGAAAATATTATCCGTTGGATGCAATTATATCAAGATCCTTTGTATGAATTGCGGCTGTTATCATTAAAAACACCAGAAGAACGGGATTTTAGTCCTGGTCAAGTAGAGCCAAGTGAGAAACTAGACAAGAAAGTACAACAGTTTGAACCTTCAGACGAGTTACAAGCCAAATTAAAAGAATGTGGAATTGCAGATGTTTTTGCAAAAGCTCGTCAAAATGTTATAGAATCACCAGCGTATCAAGAAGCACTGGAAACTATTTCAGATACTTTAACAGAATATAGGGATGCGATCGCTAGAGCCATTATCGCTGAATCAATCGCTATTTGTGAAAAACAAGAAGAATTTGCCCCTATTTTAAATAATTCTACTTTAAGAGATGATGTAGTTACATCTCTTAGTAGTGAAATTTATTATGCTGAAGCTGCTATTGGAGACTGGTTAAAAGACCAACTTGCAAAATTGCTTCAACCACCAGCAACAGGTTATCTCAAACGCAAAAGAGGAGTTATTTCAGATGTAACCTATCCAGCAGTCGGTGATATATTACTTTATCAAGGGCGTGGTCAAAAAATTAGAGATTTGATTTCTAGCTATATTAAAGATGCTGAACCTCCAGTAGTTTTACTTGCTCATAGTTTAGGAGGAATTGCTTGTGTTGATTTATTAGTTGAACAACTATTGAATGAAGAAGAAGTAATAAAAAAAGTTGAACTATTAATAACCGTTGGTTCACAAGCTCCTTATTTTTATGAAGTTAATGCTCTGCAAAGCTTAGAATTTAATAGTGATAGGAATCAACGATTACCGCAAGGGTTTCCTGAATGGCTGAATATTTATGATCTACAAGATTTTCGTAACCGTTCAGGGGGGGGTGGAAGAGCGATCGCCAAAGGAGGGGCTGAGTCCTGCGGATATGCTTGTGCGTTCGCCCATCGCTAAAAATTCTCCCCAAAATCTGATAAATTAAGTGATATGGAAGA